>NZ_RZRW01000269.1:0-7771 GCF_003998745.1 Mesorhizobium sp. M7A.F.Ca.US.014.04.1.1
CGTTCCCGGCCTGACCGTCGCCGTCTTCGCCATTTCGGCCGGGCTGGCCGGGCTTGCCGGCGCCGTCGACATCATCGGCGTCCAGGGCAATGTCCGCGCCGACTGGAATCCCGCCTACGGGCTTGCCGTGATACCCGCCGTGTTTCTCGCCCGTATGAACGGCTTTGCGGCCATCGGCTTCGTGTTCCTGCTTTCGGTGCTTTCGATCGGCGGCGAGAGCGCGGCGCGCCGGCTCGGCGTGCCCAATCATTTCACGCTGGTGCTGGTTTCCATCGTGCTGATCGTGCTCGCGCTCGCCGAATATTTCGATCACCGATACAACCAGTCGCGGAGGGCCTAGGGCATGACCGGGCTCTTCAGCGAGGTCTTTCTCAGCGCGCTGCTGTTCGGCGCCGTCACCGCAGCGATCCCGCTGCTGCTTGCCGGGCTCGGCGAGCAGATCTCCGAGAAGGCTGGCGTGCTCAATATCGGCATCGAAGGCATGATGCTGGCCGGCGCCTATCTCGGCTTTGTCGGCGCTTTCTATTCCGGGTCGCTGTGGCTGGGCTTTCTCACCGGCGCCGCCGGGGGTGCTGCGGTGGCGCTTGTCATGGCGCTGCTTTGCGTGCGCATCGGGCTCAACCAGATCGTCATCGGCATCGCGCTGACCTTGGGGCTGGAAGGCCTGACGGCGCTGCTCCACCATTTCCAGTTCTCGCGCAGCTATCCGCGCCTGCCGGCGGCGGATGCGACTGTCATTCCGCTGCTTTCGGACCTTCCGGTCATCGGGCCTGCATTCTTCAAGCATCATCTGATCGTCTATCTGGCGGTCGCGCTGGTTTTCGGCATGGGCTACATCTACCGGCGCACGCAGTTGGGCCTCAATTTGCAGGCGGCAGGCGACAAGCCGGCCGCGCTCGATGTCGCCGGCATCGATGTCGTGCGGACCCGCACCATCGCCGTGCTGACGACCGGAGCGCTGGCCGGGCTCGGGGGCGCGTATCTCGCCAATGTCGGGGCCGGCCTGTTCATTCCGTTCATCACCAATGGCGCGGGCTTTCTCGGCATCGTGCTGGCCATGCTGGCGCGCGGTCGCCCGATCTGGGTGCTGTTCGGCGCGTTGCTGTTCGGTGTCTGCCTGTCGCTGACGACGGCCATGCAAGTGGCCGGCATCAACATACCGACCGACATCATCCAGATGCTGCCGTTCCTGGCGGTGATGATCATGCTGGTGCTGTTCGGCCGGCGCGCCAGCCTGCCGGCGGCGCTCGGCATTCCATATGAGCGCGGCGCGCGCTGAGGACAATTCATGCGCGGACGGGACCCGCGCCAATAAAGGAGGCAAGAATGTCGGATACCAAGGTCTACCTGCTCGACGGCGGCTCGCTCGTTCTCGACGGATATCATGTGTTCTGGAACCGCGGCCCTGGCGGCGAAGTGCGCTTCCCGGTCTATTCGATCCTGATCGAACATGCCGAGGGCCGGTTCCTCATCGACACCGGCTACGACTACGATCACGTGATGAAGGTGCTGCCGTTCGAAAAGCCGATCCAGGAAAAGCACCAGACCATCCCAGGCGCCCTGGCGCTGCTCGGCCTCGAACCGAAGGACATCGACGTCGTCGTCAATTCGCATTTCCACTTCGATCATTGCGGCGGCAACAAGTATTTTCCGCACGCCAAGAAGATCTGCCACCGGACCGAGGTGCCGCAGGCCTGCAATCCCGAACCTTTCGAGCATCTCGGCTATTCCGATCTGAGTTTTTCGGCGGAGGCTGCCGAAGCGCGTGGCGCGACCGGGCAATTGCTTGCGGGAACGACACGGGCGAATTCGACCTTTGAAGGCATTGATGGCGACGTCGAGCTTGCCAGGGGCGTCCGGCTGATCTCGACGCCCGGCCATTCGATCGGCCATTACAGCCTGCTGGTCGAGTTCCCCAAGCGCAAGCCGATCATGTTCACGATCGATGCGGCCTATACGCAGAAGAGCCTCGAGACGCTGTGCCAGGCGGCCTTCCACATCGATCCGGTGGCGGGCGTCAATTCGATGCGCAAGGTGAAGAAACTCGCCGAAGACCATGGCGCCGAGCTGATGTACTCGCACGACATGGACAACTTCAAGACCTACAAGACCGGCACGCAATTCTACGGCTGACCGCCGCCAATCCGGAGACAAGACGATGCGCTATCTCGAACACGCCGATCCGGTCATCACCCTGACCGCGGGACCGGTGAACGCCTATGCCGAAGTGCTGCGCGGTCTCGGCCGCACGGTGCTCTACGACTACGACCCGGCGTTCCAGCTTTTCTATGAGGGTGTGGTCGACAAGGCGCAAAAGGCGATGCGGCTGTCGAACAAGCCGGTCATCCTGCATGGCGAGCCGGTGCTTGGCCTGGAGGCCGCCGCGGCCTCGCTGATCACGCCGGACGATGTCGTGCTCAACCTTGCCTCCGGCGTTTACGGCAAGGGGTTCGGCTATTGGGCGAAGCGCTATTCGCCACATCTGCTCGAGATCGAGGTGCCCTACAACGAGGCGATAGATCCGCAGGCGGTCGAGGCAATGCTGAAGGCGCACCCGGAGATCACCGTCGTTTCCGTCTGCCACCACGACACGCCGTCCGGCACCATCAATCCGATCGACGCCATCGGCGCGCTGGTCTCAGCGCATGGCGGCTATCTCATCGTCGACGCCGTCTCGTCCTTTGGCGGCATGCAGACGCACCCGGAGGACTGCAAGGCCGATATCTATGTCACCGGCCCGAACAAATGCCTGGGCGCGCCTCCCGGCCTGACGATGATGGGCGTCAGCGAGCGGGCCTGGGCCAAGATGAAGAGCAACGAGGCAGCCCCCCGCGCGTCGATGCTGAGCATCGTCGATTGGGAGCATGCGTGGTCGCGGGATAAGCCGTTTCCGTTCACGCCGTCGGTCTCGGAGATCAACGGGCTCGATGTCGCGCTCGACCTCTATCTCAATGAGGGGCCGGAGGCGGTATGGGCGCGCCACGCGCTCACCGCCAAGGCCATGCGCGCGGGCATTGCTGCGATGGGCCTGTCGATCTGGGCGGCCAGCGACAGCATCGCGTCGCCGACCACGACCGCTGTCCGCACGCCCGAAGGTGTCGACGAGAAGGCGCTTCGCCAGGCTGCCCGCGCCCGTTACGGGGTGGTGTTTTCGTCTGGCCGCGGCGAGACCTTGGGCAAGCTGACGCGCATCGGCCATATGGGTCCGACCGCCCAGCCGATCTATGCGATCGCGGCGCTGACGGCACTTGGCGGCGCCATGAACGCGGCCGGCCAGAAACTGGCGATCGGCAGGGGTATCGACGCGGCGCTGGCCGTGATCGACGCCGACGCCTGAACAGATATCACCACGGATTGAGGGAGCATTTTCATGACTGAACGGCTTGCGGGGAAGACGGCCCTGGTTACGGGCGCTGCGCAGGGTATCGGCAAGGCGATCGCCGCGCGGCTCGCCGCCGACGGGGCAATCGTCATCGTCAGCGACATCAATGCCAAAGGCGCCAAGGCGGCGGCCGCGGCAATAGGCGGAAGGGCGAGGGCGATTGCCGCCGACATTTCCGATCCGGCCTCCGTCAAGGCACTCTTCGCCGAAATCCAGACCCTGACCGGGGGCATCGACATCCTGGTCAACAATGCCAGCATCGTGCCGTTCGTCGCCTGGGACGATGTCGATCTCGACCATTGGCGCAAGATCATCGACGTCAATTTGACAGGCACCTTCATCGTCAGCCGCGCCGGCACGGACCAGATGCGTGCGGCAGGCAAAGCTGGGCGGGTGATCAGCATCGCATCCAACACCTTCTTTGCCGGCACGCCGAACATGGCGGCCTATGTCGCAGCCAAGGGTGGCGTCATAGGCTTCACCAGGGCGCTCGCCACCGAACTCGGCAAATACAACATCACCGCCAATGCGGTGACGCCCGGCCTGGTCGAGAGCGACGGCGTCAAGGCGAGCCCGCACAATGAGGCGTTCGGCTTCGTCGAGATGCTTCAGGCGATGAAAGGCAAGGGGCAGCCGGAACATATCGCCGATGTGGTCTCGTTCCTGGCCTCCGACGATGCGCGCTGGATCACCGGCCAGACGCTCAATGTCGACGCCGGGATGGTGCGCCACTAAAGCATTCCGCACCCCAAACCCCTGTACGCTTTCGGGCGATCTGCACCCAGGTCGCGACGGGCGGACAGGCGCGGCCAAAAATGTATCCGCAAGGCCGCAGTCGGCCAATCAAGGAAAAATCACAGTGGACTTCGGATTCGACACGTCGGTTTTCGACGGGCTGACGATTGCAATGCTGGTCGCCGGTCTGGCCATGACCGGAATGGCCTCCGGCGTGCTCGCCGGTCTGCTGGGGGTCGGCGGCGGCATCGTCATCGTCCCGGTGCTGTTCTGGGTGCTTAGCCTGTTCCACTTTTCGCCTGCTGTGATCAGCCATCTGGCTGTCGCGACGTCGCTTGCGGTCATCATCCCCACCTCGATCTCGTCAATGCGGTCGCACAACAGGCGCGGCAATGTCGATCGGCCTCTGCTCACTCTGTGGGGACCGGCCGTTTTCGTGAGTGCCCTGATCGGTGGCATCACGTCGAAGTTCATCCCGGGCGCCGGCTTGCGGCTGGTTTTCGGCGTCGTCGGCCTGCTGGTGGCCCTCAACATGGCGTTGCCGAAGCACTTCGTGATCTCCGATCACCTGCCGCAAAGCGGCTGGATCAACCGCGCGATCGCCTCTGTCATCGGCTTTGTCTCTTCGCTCATGGGAATCGGTGGCGGCACGCTCTCGGTGCCGACGCTTTCCAGCTTTTCCTTTCCTGTGCACCGGGCCGTCGGCACATCGTCGGCGCTTGGCCTGCTTATTGCGCTTCCGGCAGTGGCCGGCTTCATCTGGTCGGGTCTCGCAATTGCAGGCAGGCCTCCGCTCAGCCTGGGTTACGTCAGCCTGCCGGCGGTTGCCATCATAGCGCCCGTGAGCTTCCTGTTCGCACCCTTGGGCGCAAGGCTCGCCCACGCGCTCAACCCGCGCTACCTGAAACTTGCCTTTGCATTCTTCCTGGCGATCACGGCCGGGCGAATGCTGCTGTCTTGAATTTCGCTGGGCGGCGTACGGCTATTTTTCCCGCATGGCCCGGCGGAAGTTCTGCGTGATCGGCTCGGCGAGATAAGAGAGAACGGTGCGAGCCCCCGTCCGGATCATCGTCTCGCTCGACATGCCGGGCAGCAGCTTGCGGCCCTCCAGCTTGCCGAGTTCGCTTTTGTCGATCACAACCGTCGCGGCGAAATACGGTGCGCCGCTGCGCTCCTCAACCATGCGGTCAGCCGACACGATCTCCACGACACCCTCGAGCGGCGGCAGGTTGTAGCGGGCGAAGGCCGGGAAGCTGACACGCGCGGGCTGTCCGGGTGCGATCGTCTCGACATCCTCCGGTTTGACCATGGCTTCGACCACGAGTTGTTGTCCGAGCGGTACGATCGTCATCAATGTATCGCCGGGTTTCACGACACCGCCCGCGGTGTGGACCTTCAGATCCATGACGATGCCGTCAACCGGTGCGACGACATCGGTACGGGTAAGCACGTCCCTGGCGGCACGCTCCTCCTGTCTCAGGTCGAACAGTTCCGCCTCGACCTTGCTCAACTCATCGACGGACTCGTTGAGCCGCACCGTATCGAGGTTCAGGATCTGCATGTCGATCTCGGCCATGGCGCTTCTGGCGCGGGCGATTGCGGCGATATTGGTGGCGCGCTCGCCCTCGATCTCCTGCTGCTGTCGTCTGAGCAACAGGTTCCGCTCGCGGGTGGTCAGCCCCTTCTTGAGCAGACTCTCGAGGTCTTTGGTTTCACCCTCGATCGCCTCGATCTGTTTGTCCTTGGTGACGATAAGCTCTTCCAGTCCCTTTATCTCCTCCTCGGTCTGGTGGCGGCGCTGGCTGAGGATTTCCTGCTCGTCCGCCAGATTGTGGTGTTTCGCCGCGAACACGTCGCGCTGTGCGGACACCGCGTCCTTTGCGGCGGTGGCGGGGTTGGCGAGCAACGCCGGATCGAACTCGATCTCGGCCCTGCCGTCACGCTCGGCCCTGAGACGCGCGGCCAGCGCCTCACGCGTTGCTATCCGGTTCTGGATCAGGTCGAGCTGCGCCTTTGCCTGCGTGTCGTCGAGCCGGACGAGGATCTTGCCGGCCTTGACGACATCACCGTTGGCTGCGTTCAACTCCGCGATGATGCCGCCCTCGAGGTGCTGGATCAGCTTGCGGTCGCCGGCGACCTTGATAACGCCCGGCGCCACAGCGGCGCTGTCCAACGGTGCCAGGGCCGCCCAACCTCCCGCGACGCCGAAGAACAGGAACATGATCGCGAACCCGGTGCAGGTCACGCCTGTGAGACGCAGCGGCATCGGTTGCAGCAGGGAGGGCGGCGGAAGGGGCAGCGGCACGACGTTCAATTCCGGGGGGCGGCTCATGCTTCCTTGACCTCTTTGGTTTCCTTGACCACTTCGAGGGCAGGCAACTGGGCAGCCTTGGGCAGATGGGCCACCTTGCTGACGCGGCTGGCGAGTTCGTTGAAGACATGGTCGCGCGGCCCGAAGAGATCTTGCTGACCCCTGTTGAGGACCAGTATCTTGTCTACCTTCTCCAAGATGTTGGCGCGGTGCGCGATCAGGATAACGGTTGTGTTCGTCGCCTTGGCCACGCCGAGAGCGGCAATCAATGCCTCCTCGCCCTCCCTGTCGAGGTTGGAATTGGGTTCGTCGAGGATAAGCAGCGTGGGGTCGCCGTAGAGTGCCCGCGCCAGCCCGATGCGTTGGCGCTGCCCGCCCGACAGTATCGCACCCGCCTCGCCGATCTCGGTGCCGTAGGCCTTCGGCAGCCCCTTGATGAGTTCGTGGACGCCGGCCAACTGCGCTGCCTTGATCACGTGCTGGAAGACCGCCGGATTGACCGTCGCAAAGCGGGCGATGTTGTCGGATACGGTGCCGGCGAAGAGTTCGATGTCCTGCGGCAAATAGCCGACATAACGGCCACGGTCTTCCGCCGCCCATTGGGCAACATCCGTTCCGTCCAGCAAGGCACGCCCCCCCGACGGGCGCCAGGCACCGGCAAGTATGCGCGCCAGGCTCGTCTTGCCGGCCCCGCTCGGACCGATCAGGGCCATCGCTTCACCCGGCTCGAGACGGAAGCTGATGCCTTTCAGGATGTGCTCGCCACCCTGTCGGGCAAGCACAAGGTTGTCGGCCTCAAACCTGCCTTTCGGACGGGGCAGTGGCAGGACCGGTGTGGCTTCCCGGTGCTGTCCGGCGACCGCGGTGAGGCGTTTGTAAGCGGCACGCGCTCCCACCGTCGCCTTCCATGTGCCGATCGCTTGCTCGACCGGTGACAAGGCGCGACCCATCAGGATCGAGGCGGAGATCATGATGCCGGGTGAAGCCTCGTTGCGAAGAACCAGATAGGCGCCGAGGCCGAGTATGGCCATTTGCAGGGCCAGCCGGTGACAACGCGCGATAGCCGCGATGACGCCGCCACGGTTGGCGGCAAGAACCTGTCCCTTGTTGGCCTCGTCCTGTTGGGCCTTCCAGCCTTCCAGCAATGGCTTCAACATGCCCATCGCCTGGACGACCTCGGCGTTGCGGATCGCCGCCTCGGCTTGCACATAGGCCCGCGACTGTGCGCTTGCGGCCTCGGTCAACGGCTTGCGTGTGAGGTATTCGTTGAGCAGCGCCAAAGCAAACAGCACGATCCCGCCGCAAAGCGCCAACCAGCCCAGCCATGGGTGCATGAAGAATAT
>NZ_RZRW01000270.1:0-7792 GCF_003998745.1 Mesorhizobium sp. M7A.F.Ca.US.014.04.1.1
CGCTGAAGCTGGTGCCCTATTTCGCGCTCGGCCAGTTCGACACCGCCAATCTGACGGCATCGGCGGTGCTGATGCCGCTGGCGCCGCTGTCGACCATCGCCGGAGCGTGGCTGGTGCGCCGCATGCGGCCGGAAACCTTCTATCCCTTTACCTACGCAACCGTCGCGGTCGTGGCGCTGAAGCTGCTGTGGGATGGCATTGTCGGCCTGATGTAGAAAGGCCGCCGCGCAGCCGCCCCGTCATTAGGGGTCAGGCGGCGCTTGGCACCAGACGACGGTTGCCGCCAAAAGCCAGTGTCGCGCCGACCATAACGACCAGCACCATGCCGGCAAGGATGCCGATGTCATGCACGGTCGGTTTGAGCACCATGTCCGCAATGATCACCAGCATCACCGCATAGTCGAAACGTGCCGCGCTCATCATGCGCTGGCCGATGGCAAGAACCTCTGGCGTGACGCCCTCTTTGGCGATCATTGCGCCCATGCGCTCCCCGGTCGGCTTGAAGATGAACATGCCGATCGAAAAGGTCGTGGCGTATCCCGCCAGGCCGATGAGTACCCACAAATCGGAGAAGCCGACCCAGAACCAGCACATGATGAGGCCGAAGATCAGCGTCAGCATCGACATCGGCGCAAAGAACCTGCCGCCCAGCTGACCGCTGGCGCGCATTGCCTGCAGCTTTTCCTCGATGTTGCCCGCGCGCTCGGCAAGCATGCCCAGCAGGAACAGTACGAAGCCGCCGTCGACCCACAGAATGGCGGTAGTGACGTGGAGGAATTTGACGATCGAGTACCAGTCCATGGGTTGCTCCTGCAGTGTCCGGTCAGGTTTGCGGCGGCGCCGATTTGCGCCGGCCGTCAGAGGAGCGGGCGTTTAGCGTGGCGCCTGTTTCGGAACGATGTCGCGAAAAATCCGGCTCTGTTTCAGCTTACGGCCAACGCGCGAGGTCGCAGATTGTGAACGCATTATCTGATTTTCTGCTAATGTACGAATCGTCGGGAGGGGGTTGGCGCGACATCGTCTGGATACGCTGCCGATATTAGTGCGCCAATGCCGGGAGCCCGGTGGCGACAACAATCGCCTGACGATCAACCCATTCCCGCAAGCGGGAAAAGGCAATTCGGGGGACCATTATGCAAGGGATAGCACGGAATTTCTTCACGCTGGCCATCATCTATTCGCTGTGCGGCATGGCGCTCGGCCTGTACATGGCGATCAGCCAGGATCACGGCCAGATGCCGACCCACGCCCACACGATGGTGGCCGGATGGCTGATGTCGGCGGTCTTCGCCTTCTTCTACCATTTGTTTCCGGCAATCGGGCAGAAGACGCTCGCCACAGTTCATTTCTGGCTGACGGCGGTCAGCGGCATCGGCCTGCTGATCGGCCTCTATTTCCTGCTTGCCGGCAATGCCGCGATCGAACCGCTGGTGGCGGCCTCCTCGATGGGCTTCTACGCAGCCATGCTGCTGTTCGCCTTCATCGCCTTGCCGGCGGTCTGGAAGACCGCTTGACCGAGCCTGACGCAGGAGATGCTGTGCTGTTACGGCACAGTATGGCGGCGTTCGGTCAAAAAACATCCGCACCGTTAAGGCTTCATTAAGCTTTACAGGTGTTTACTATGTCCATCCAGTGATCTGGATTCTTACCGAGTGGTTGGAGCCACTTTGTTTGACGCCTCCCTGTTAAACTCCTGAGAGCCGCCTTATCCGCGGCTCTTTTTTTGTCTCGATTTCTCTTTTTTGTCCGCACCCCAGCGGGGCCGCCCGACAGGGGTGCCGTTAACCTTCTGTTAAACATGTGCTTGCCTTCACCGGTGACGAAGCGCATTTTCAAGCTTCAGTCAGATAGGGTTCCGGGTGTATCGGCAGGGAGCCGAATCGGCCGGTTGCAAGTGCAGGGGCGTATCAATGAACGAGCCTTCGAAGGGCAGTGCGAAAACCGTCAAGCTGGCGGAACGCCGGGTTTTCTCGCAATCCTTCAAGCCGCTTTACCAGGAAGGCATGGGTCTGGTCGAACAGGCCGCCGAATATCTCGACGGCAAGGGCCGGGCCGAGGCGAAGAAGCTGTCGCGGCTGGCCGCCACGCTCTACGCGGCCGAATCGATGCGGCTGACCACCAGGCTGATGCAGGTTGCCTCCTGGCTGCTTTTGCAGCGCGCCGCCAATTCCGGCGAGATGACCCGTGACCAGGTGGCATCGGAAAAGTCCAAGGTGCGCCTCGACACCGCTTCCGCCCATGACGAAGCCGCCGGTTGGGCCGAACTGCCCGAGGATTTCCTCGACCTCGTCACCCGCTCGCTGCGCCTGCAAGCGTTGGTGCGCCGCATGGACGACGAGATCTATGGCTCCGGCGCCATGGTCGACATGCAACCGATGGCTCGCCGCCCCAACCCGGTTTCCGACCAGATCAGCCTGCTCAACACGGCTTTCGCTCGGGGTTAGACCGCGGTCCGCCTTCTGTTTCCGGTTTGTTCACATTTCGCTGGCATCGCTGTCCGCCGGAGGTAAACTCGGCAAATGGCGGAAGCGATTCGCATCATCGGTATCGATCCCGGGCTTCGGCGCACCGGCTGGGGCATCGTCGAAAGCCTCGGCAATTCGCTGCGCTTCATTGCTTCCGGCACTGTGAAATCAGACGATAAGGCCGCGCTGGCAACGCGGCTGTGCCAGCTGCATGACAGGCTTGCCGAAGTCCTGCATGCCGCCATGCCGCACGAAGCGGCGGTCGAACAGACCTTCGTCAACAAGGACGCGGTGGCAACGCTGAAGCTCGGTCAGGCACGCGGCATCGCCATGCTGGTGCCGGCGCGTGCCGGCCTCGTCGTTGCCGAATATGCGCCTAACGCAGTCAAGAAAGCGGTGATCGGCGTCGGCCATGGCGACAAGAAGCAGATCCACATGATGGTGAAGGTGCTGTTGCCGAAAGCCATTTTCGATACCGAGCATGCCGCCGACGCGCTCGCCATCGCCATCTGCCACGCGCATCACCGGCAAAGCGTGGCCTACCGGATGGCACTCGCTGGATAGAGATGTTCTTGACTTGTTCACCGGGTTGGAATAATCCTTACTTGTAAGAAAGGGGTGTTTCATGCGTGTGACGAGCAAAGGTCAAGTGACAATCCCACGGGATCTGCGGGAGACATTTGGGATTGGCGCCAACAGCGAAGTCATCTTCGGCATCGAGGGCGGCAAGATCACGATCACGCCGAAGCATGACAAGGGGCGGTTGGCCGACCGCGAAAGACTCGATCGTTTTCTTGCTGCGCTCGATCGGCTTGAGGGCAGCGGCGATCAGACAATGAATGCCGATGCCGTCATGGCTTTGACCCGGGATCGCTAATCTTGGCGACGCTTGTCGACACCAACGTGCTTGTCGATATCGCCGTTCGCGATCCCGTCTGGTCAAAGTGGTCGTGGTCCAAAATGGTGTCTGCCCTCGAGCAAGGCAGCCTGGTCATCAATCAGATTATCTACGCCGAGTTTTCGATGCGCTATGAGGCGATAGACGATGTCGATGATGCCTTGCCTGAAGACGAGTTCCGGCGCGAAAGTCTCCCGTTCGAGGCGGCCTTTGCTGCGTCGAGAGCGTTCTCGGTCTATCGGCGGTTGGGCGGACCTCGAGAGAAGGTGATGCCCGACTTCTTGATTGGGGCTCACGCTGCCATCCGAGGCTATCCCATTCTTACTCGCGATCCCGCAGGTTTCAGAAAGTACTTTCCAGATGTCGAGCTCATCACGCCCGATACTCATCCCTAACGGGGATTGCGTCCAATGATCGGCAAGCTCAAGGGCACGCTGGACGAGGTCGACGAGGATCATTGCCTCGTCGATATCCATGGCGTCGGCTACGTCGCCTATTGTTCAGCGCGCACGCTGGCGGCGCTGCCTTCGCCCGGCGAAGCGGTGGTGCTGTTCATCGAGACCTATGTCCGCGAGGACATGCTGCGGCTCTACGGCTTCCAGTCAGTGCTGGAACGCGAGTGGTTCCGGCTGCTGATGAACAATGTTCCCGGCGTCGGCGCCAAGGTGGCGCTGGCCATCCTGTCGACGCTGGCGCCGGCCGACCTCGCCAATGCGATCGCGCTGCGCGACATCGCCATGGTTTCTCGCGCACCCGGCGTCGGCAAGAAGGTGGCCGAGCGCATCGTCACCGAACTGAAGAACAAGGCGCCGGCCTATGCCGGAACCGCTTCGGGCACCATCGGCCTGAAACAGGAGCTCGGCGACGGCGTGGCATCCGCGCCGATCACCGACGCGGTCTCGGCGCTGGTCAATCTCGGCTATTCGCGCGACACGGCCGCCAATGCGGTGGCGGCGGCGCTGAAGACGGCGGGCGAGGATGCCGATGCGCCGAAGCTGATTCGCTTCGGGCTGAAGGAACTTGCGCGGTGAGCCGCCGCTTGTTCAGCCCCTTGCCGTGTGCAAGGAAGGCGGCATGAGCCTGTCGCCCCGCTTGATTGCCCCGGAAAAACGCGGCGAGGATGCCGAGCAGACCTTGCGGCCGCAGACGCTCGACGATTTCGTCGGCCAGGCGGCGGCGCGGGCCAATCTCAAAGTGTTCATCGAGGCTGCCAAGAGCCGCAGCGAGGCGCTCGACCACGTGCTGTTCGTCGGGCCGCCTGGTCTCGGCAAGACGACGCTGGCGCAGATCATGGCGCGCGAGCTCGGCGTCAATTTCCGCTCGACCTCCGGCCCGGTCATCGCCAAGGCCGGCGATCTTGCCGCGCTGCTGACCAATCTCGAGGAAGGCGACGTGCTGTTCATCGACGAGATCCATCGGCTGAGCCCGGCGGTGGAGGAGATCCTTTATCCGGCGATGGAGGATTTTCAGCTCGACCTGATCATCGGGGAATGCCCGGCGGCGCGCTCGGTCAAGATCGACCTCGCCCGCTTCACGCTCGTCGCCGCCACCACGCGGCTTGGCCTGCTGACCAATCCGCTGCGCGACCGTTTCGGCATTCCGGTACGGCTCAATTTCTACACGGTCGAGGAGCTGGAGCAGATCGTGCGGCGTGGCGCGCGTATCCTGCAAATGCCGCTCGGCAACGACGGCGCGCTGGAGATCGCGCGGCGCGCGCGGGGCACGCCACGCATCGCCGGCCGGTTGTTGCGCCGTGTGCGCGATTTCGCCTCGGTGGCCGGCGATGGCCATGTCGACCGCAAGATCGCCGACGAAGCGTTGACCCGGCTGGAAGTCGATGCGCTCGGCCTCGACTCGCTCGACCGCCGGTACCTCAGCATGATCGCGCGCAATTTCGGCGGCGGGCCGGTCGGCATCGAGACGATCGCCGCAGGCCTGTCCGAACCGCGCGATGCCATCGAGGACATCATCGAGCCTTATCTGATCCAGCAGGGTTTCATCCAGCGCACGCCGCGCGGCCGCATGCTGACGGCCAATGCCTGGCGGCATCTCGGCCTCGACGCGCCGAAGGATCTGGCGCAACAGCAGATCAACCTGTTCCAGGAAGAATAGCGCTCAGGCCGATCAGGCGCAGGTTCCGGGCCGACAAAGGATCTGTGAGCGGCCTGCGCAAAATATCCTCGGCTTCGCCGGTTTGCCGGCGCATTCGTCGGCTCTGGTGGCGGTGCCATCCCGGGGCAATCTCGCTCCGATGGTTTGCCGGAGCCACGCAATGATCACCAGACGCGGGTTCCTGCGCTTCATCGGCGGGTCGATTCTGTCGGTTGCCGCGCTCAGCGCCTATGCGGCCGGCATAGAGCCGATGCTGCTGACGCATGTGAAACGCTATGCGCTAACGCCGCCGCATTGGCCTGATGGCCTGAAGCTGCGCATCGTCGCGCTTGCCGATATCCATGCCTGCCGGCCATGGATGACGCCGGAGCGGATCGCCTCACTTGTCGAAGACGCGAATGCCCTGCAGCCGGACGTGATCGTCCTGCTCGGCGATTATATCGCCGGCATGCCGTTGGTGACCGGCCCGGTGACGCCGTCGCAATGGGCCTCCGCCCTCTCGGACCTCAAGGCACCGCTCGGCGTGCTCTCGATTCTCGGCAACCATGACTGGTGGGCAGATGGCTTCGCGCAGCGCGCCGGGGCCGGCCCGACCGTAGCGGGCAAGGCCCTGGAGAAAGTCGGCATTCCGGTGCTGGAGAACGATGTCGTGCGCCTGGAAAAGGATGGGCATGGTGTGTGGATTGCCGGGCTCGCCGACCAGCTCGCTCTGCTGCCGACCAGGGACCGCCCCGGCTTTACCGGGCTGGACGATCTCGACGGCACGTTGGCCAAGGTCAGCGACGCATCGCCCATCATCCTGCTTGCGCACGAGCCGGATATTTTTCCGAAGGTGCCGTGGCGCGTCTCGCTGACCCTGTCCGGCCACACCCATGGCGGACAAATTCGGCTGTTCGGCTATTCGCCGGTCGTGCCATCGCGTTTCGGCAACCGCTACGCCTATGGCCACGTCGTCGAGAACGATCGCAATCTGATCGTCTCCGGCGGGCTCGGTTTCAGCATATTGCCGGTGCGTTTCGGGATGCGGCCGGAAATCCTGTCGATCGACCTTGGCTAAATCCAAATCGCCTCAGTGAAGCGATTTGATCGCGTCCATCACATCCGGCTCGGCCTTGTCGCCGTTGAAGGCATCGACGATGCCGAAGGCGCCGCCATAGCTCCACACCGACCATGAGAAGCCATGTGCTTCGGCACGCGCGATCATGTCCCTGACATAGGCGGCCCGATACCCAGCGGGCATCACATAGGAATTGCCGTATTCCTGGCGGATCATGCCGAACTCGCCCAGCGTGATGTTTCCAGGCTTGACGCCGTTGGCCCTCGCCCACGCCTCGACCTTTTCGAACGGCGCATCCATCAAGCCGAGCAGTCTGTCGGGGGTGTCCATGCTGGCGACCTGTTCGTCAAGATAGGCAAGCAGGCCGCTTTGCCGCGTCCATGGCGCCTCGGCCTTGATCCTGGCGCGGATGGTGTCGAGCGTCACGTCGAGCTGTGCCTTGGGCACCGCACTCAGCGGATAGGGCAGGCCAGTCACATAGGGGATGAAGTCTCCGGCCCAGGTTGCGCCCTGATGGGTGAGCAGAAACGGATCGTAGGAATGGAAGGTCCAGATGACGTTGTCGTCCGGAATCGTCTTCGGGTCGATCTTTTCCAACGAACTCGCGGCGGAATAGCAGGCGCCGGTCAGCACCAGGGTCAGTTTCGTAGCCGAGGATCGCGCCGCCGCGAACAGTTTGCGCTGGCGGTCCGGCCACAGGCTCGTGCCGTCGCTGTCGCAGTCCACGATCGGTTCGTTCATGGGCTCGAAGGCGACCTGGGCGGGATCTTCGCTGGCCAGCGTGCGGGCCATCTTGCGGACCATCTCGACATAGGCGTCGAAGGTCCGTGGGTCGCCCATCACTTCAGCCATTCCGATCTTGCGGCTGCCGCCGGCCGGGATCAGGTGCATGTCGACGATCACCTTGAGCCCGGCGCGGTTGATTATGCGCACCGAGTCCAGCACGCTGGCATAGAGATCGTCACGCAAGGCCACGGTCTGGTCGGACAGAAAGGGCGATGGATCGACCGGCATGCGCAGGAAATCGAAGCCGGCATCCTTCAACGCCTTGAGGTCGTCCTCCCCAAGGAATTTCCGCCACTCCGGATAGGGCAGGATGGCCTTGGCGTCGCCCCACTGGTCCTCGCCGGGCCAGGTGACCCACTGGTCGAGATTGAGGCCGCGCTTCATCGAGAATGTCGCGGTCTGGCCAGGCAGCGCCGAAGCCACGAGCACGAACAGCGCCGCCGTCAAACTCTTGATCATCGCCGCCAACAGTGC
>NZ_RZRW01000027.1:0-21328 GCF_003998745.1 Mesorhizobium sp. M7A.F.Ca.US.014.04.1.1
ATCTTGGACAGCATGAAGTCGATGTGCTCCTGGCTCATCTGCTTGAAGATCGCGGTGCGCACGGCCGCCGGCGTGACGCAATTGACCGTCACCCCGGTCTTGGCCAGTTCCTTGCCGAGCGACTTGGTCAGGCCGATCACCGCGGCCTTGGACGTGCTGTAGGCGGAGGCGTTGGGATTGCCTTCCTTGCCGGCGATCGAGGCGATGTTGACGATGCGGCCATAGTTGCGCTCGAGCATGTGCGGCACGAGCGCCTTGTTGCAGTAGAAGACGCCGTTGATGTTGATGTCGATGACCTTCTGCCAATCTTCCGCCGAATAGTTCCAGGTCGTCATGTTCGGCCCGGTGATCGCCGCGCTGGTGACCAGGATATCGACACCGCCAAGCGCTTCGAGCGTTGACCGGGCAGCGCGCTCCACGCCTGCGGCATCGGCAACGTCGATAGCGATGCCGTGAAGACTGGGGATGACGGCCTTGGCCTGTTCGATCTGGGCGGGATCGCGATCCCAGACCGAAACCCGTCCGCCTTCTTCGACAATCCTCTGCGCCACCGCCAGACCAATGCCCGATGCGCCACCGGTGATGACCGCCACCCGGTCGCTGAACCGTCCTGCAAAATTCATCGGCATCCGATCTCCCCCCGTCACCCGAACCCGATGGACTGACAACGCGAGCGCCATGCCATCGGCGGCGACTGTGCTGCCCCCACCAGGCAAGTTCAAGCCGGCATGCAGCCCGATCGTCTGGGCCAATCCCGTGCCGGGATTACACGGGAATTCCCTCGAGTTGGTCGCCCAGTGCTTTCACCATCGCCACCAGCGCCGGTCCGATCTCGGCATGCGCGCGGTCCTCGGTGATGATCTCGCCGATGCCGCCGCAGGTGATGGCAACCAGCGGCGAGCCGTCACGCGGGCGGAACGGCACGCCGACTGCATGGATGTAGCTGTGCCAGGCGCCGAACGACGTCACATAGCCCTGGCGTGCATATTGGGCGATCGCATCGTCGATCGCCGCCGCGATCATCGCTGCCTTGTCCGGCTCCGCCTCCTGCAAAGCCCGTACAAGGCTGACGCGCTCCTCGGGTGAAAGGGCCGCCGCATAGGCCAGCCCCATCGATGTCTTCCAGATCGGCAGATAGGAGCCCGGGTTGAGCCGCAGCGTGACAAGGCTCTCCGACCGGCAATTGGCGAGATACACCATGTTGAGGCTGTCGCGCGTGCCGAGCGCCACCGCCGCCCCCGTCAAATCGGCCAGCGGCTGCATCAGCGGCCGGGCGACGTGCACGACGGCGCTTGAACTGAGCGCCGAATAGCCGAGCGCCACGGTAGCCGACCCCAGGCTGTAGCGGCCGAGATCCTTGTCGTACAGGAGGTAGCCGAGCGCGCTCAGCGTATAGGTGATGCGCGACACCGTGGCTTTGGGCAGGCCGGTGCGGGCAATGATGTCCTGGTTGCCGAGCGAGGCGTCGCCCGGCCGAAAGGCGCGCAGGATGCCGAGCCCGCGCACCAGCGACGACGAAAGCTGTGCGCCTTCGCCTTCAAGCTCCGTCTCGTCCCTGGTGGCTCGCTTGCGCACGCTGAGGTCTTTCTGGCGTCGTCGTCCGCCTGTCGGGCCGGTGACGTCGGCACTGTCGATCAAAAATGAAATTAAATTCCATTTATATTGACAGCGGCTTTCGCGGGCTGTCAATATGTTTCCGTCGATGGCATGTCCCAGCGCCTTGTGCCATCTTACAAAGCCCCTCCTTGTGAAGGTAGCCACGTGTCTCGCTATATTTTGCGCCGGCTTATCGCAATGCCGTTTCTGGTGCTCGGCATCGTCACCATCGCCTTCCTGATCACCACGGTGACCAAGGGGGATCCGCTGACCGCGATTGTCGCCGAACAGCAGATGAGCAACCCCGAAGTGGTGGCCGCCGCCAAGACGCGTTGGGGTCTCGATCGTCCTTTGCCGGAACGCTATATGATATATCTTGGTAATCTGCTGAGCGGCGATCTTGGCACCTCTTTCATCACCAAGCGCAATGTCGGCACCGACATTCTCTACCGCTTGCCGGCAACGCTCGAACTGGTTTTCGCCGCGATGATCTTCGGCACCACGCTCGGCATCGTGCTTGGTGTGCTGGCCGCCTATTTCCGCAACAGCCTGATCGACCATGGCGCGCGGCTGTTCGCCTTGTTCGGCTCTTCGCTGCCGGTGTTCTGGTCGGGGCTCGGCCTGTTGTTCATCTTCTCCGTCATGCTGAACTGGTTGCCGGGGCCGGGCAGGGTCGATGCCCGCTTGGCATTGCCGCCCGGCATCACCGGCTTCCTGACCATCGATTCGCTTCTGGCTGGCGACTGGACCGTCCTCAAGGACGCGCTCTGGCACCTGCTTCTGCCGGCCTTCGTCCTCGGCTGGACGGTTTCGGGCACCATATCGCGGCTGGTGCGCGCCAACATGCTTGATGTGATGAGCCGCGAGTTCGTGCTCACCGCGCGCGCCAAGGGGGCGAGCGAATTCCGCGTCGTCATCGTCCATGCGCTGCGCAACACCATGGTGCCGACCCTGACCGTCATCGGCTATTCCTTCGCCTATCTGATCACCGGCGCGGTGCTGACCGAAACCATCTTCTCCTGGCCGGGCATGGGATCCTATGCCGTGGAGGCAGCGCGTGCGCTCGACTTCCCGGCGATCATCGGCGTCACCATCGTCGGTGGTCTCGCCTTCCTGGTCACCAACCTTATCACCGACATACTCTATGTCGTGGCCAATCCGCGCGTGAGGTTGAGCTGATGGCAGTCGTCGTCACCAAGTCCCGCTCCTCGACGGTTCCCGAATGGCTGACCGCGCCATTGGTCATCGGCACGGTCGTCATCCTGTTCTGGCTGTTCATGACCGTATTCGCCAACCTGGTCGTGCAGTTCGATCCGCTCGAAATGGTCGCACGCCGGCTTCAGGCGCCAAGCTGGGCGCATTGGCTGGGTACCGACGCACTCGGCCGCGATGTGCTGGCCCGCACTCTGCACGGGGCCGCGCATTCGCTGCCGATCGCGGTTCTGGTCGTCGTCTCTGCAGTGATCATAGGCTCGCTGCTCGGCGCCATTTCCGGCTTCGTCGGCGGATTGACCGGCGCGGCGATCATGCGGCTTGTTGACGTCACTCTGTCCTTTCCGCCGATGCTGCTGGCCATGGCCGTCGCGGCGTCGCTCGGACCAGGCCTCGGCAATGCCGCCATAGCCATGGTGCTCGTCTGGTGGCCCGTCTACGCCCGGCTGATGCGGGCGCAGGTATTGGAGGTGAAGGAGCGCGAGCATGTCGAGGCGGCAATCGCCGCCGGCGCCAGGCCGCGGCGCGTGCTGTTCACGCACATATTGCCGCTTTGCTGGACCCCGGTGCTGATCAGCGCAACCATGGATCTCGGCCAGGTCGTGCTGCTTGCCGCGTCGCTCAGCTTCATCGGCCTCGGCGCCACGCCGCCGACACCCGAATGGGGCTCGATGATCTCCGATGGCGCCGTTCATTTCTATCAATGGTGGATCGCCTTCGGTCCCGGCGTCGCCATCCTCACCATCGTGCTCGGCTTTAACTTCATAGGCGACGGCTTGCGCGACATTCTCGATCCAAGGTCGGACTAGGCGATGAGCGCACAGATTTCCTCAGCGCCACCGGGCGCAGTCGACAAGGTGGGCGAGCGCGAGCCGCTGCTGTCCATACGCGGTCTGCGGGTCGGATTCCGCAAGGCCGGCAGTCAGTTCGAAGCGGTTCGCGGGATCGACCTCGACGTCGCCAAGGGCGAAGTGGTCGGCATTGTCGGTGAGTCCGGCTCGGGCAAGTCCGTCGGCATGCTCGCCGCGCTCGGCCTCACGTCAAAGAACGCGGTGGTCACCGGCTCGGTCCGCTTCAACGGCGACGAACTGGTCGGCAAACCGGCGCGCGAGATGCGCAAGATCAGGGGCGCGCGCATCGCCATGATTTTTCAGGACCCGCTGTCCTCGCTCAATCCGGTGATGACCGTCGGCGCCCAGATTGCCGAGGCGGTCAGGCTGCATCAGCGCGTGACACGCAAACAGGCGATGACGCGCGCGGTCGAATTGCTCCATCTGGTGGCGATCCCGCAGCCGGAGCGCCGGGTCAACCAGTATCCGCATGAATTCTCCGGCGGCATGCGCCAACGCGCGGTGATCGCCATGGCCGTCGCCAACGATCCTGACCTGTTGATTGCCGACGAACCGACCACGGCGCTCGATGTCACGGTGCAGGCACAGATCCTGGCCGTGCTGCGCTCGCTGCAGGAACGGCTCGGCCTCGGCCTGGTGCTGATCACCCATGATCTCGGCGTCGTCGCCGGCCATGCCGACCGCGTCGCGGTCGTCTATTCCGGCCGTGTCGTCGAACAGGCAGGCGTATCCGAGCTGTTCGCCGATCCGCGCCATCCTTACACGCGTGGCCTGATCGCCTCGATCCCCAACCTCGAGGAAAGCCGCGAGCGGCTGTTCTCGATCGACGGTTCGCCGCCCGCACTTGGGCGCTTGCCGGGCGGCTGCGCCTTCCATCCGCGCTGCATTTATGCCGCGGCACGCTGCCGGACCGAGGACCCGCCTTTGCACGATGTCGGCGGCCGGTTCTCGGCCTGTCATTTCGCGACGACCTTGCCGCCCTTCCACAGTGCTGTGCTGGCGGCGGCGAGCCTGGACAGTGGAGACGTGGCCTCATGAGCGCAGCGGAGCAACTCCAGGCGGAAACCAAACCGGCGGCTGCGCTTTCTGTTCGCCATCTCGTCAAGGACTTTCCGGTTCGCGGCGGCCTCGTCTTCGACCGTGCCGTTGCCCATGTCCGTGCGGTCGCCGATGTCTCGTTCGACGTAGCACCGGGCGAAACGCTGGGTCTGGTCGGTGAATCCGGTTGCGGCAAGTCGACCCTCGGGCGCTGCCTGATGCGGCTGATCGAGCCGACCAGCGGCGAAAGCTGGTTCCGTGGCCAGAACCTGCTCGCGCTCAATCACGAAGACATGCGCCTGATGCGGCGCTACATCCAGCTCGTCTTCCAGGATCCCTACGGGTCGCTGCATCCGCGCATGCGCATTGCCGACAACATCGCCGAGCCGCTGCGCATGAGCGACATGTCGGCGACCGACCGCCGCGCGCGCGTCGCCGAATTGCTCGAACTGGTGCGGCTCAATCCCGAGCATGGCAAGCGCTATCCGCACGAACTGTCCGGCGGCCAGCGCCAGCGCGTCGTCATTGCCCGCGCGCTGGCACTCAATCCGCAAGTGGTGATCCTCGACGAGCCGGTTTCGGCCCTCGACGTTTCGGTGCAGGCCGGCGTGCTCAATTTGCTCAAGGACATCCAGCAATCCTTCGGCACCTCCTATCTGTTCATCGCGCATGATCTGTCCGTCGTGCGCCACATCTCGCATCAGGTGGCGGTGATGTATCTCGGCAAGATCGTCGAGATCGCGCCGGCGGCCGAACTCTATTCGAGGGCGCTGCATCCCTACACCCAGGCGCTGCTGTCGGCGGTGCCGCTCGCCAATCCCGAGAAGGAGCGCAAGCGCGAGCGCATCGTGCTGAGCGGCGATGTGCCGAGCCCGCTCAACCCGCCATCCGGCTGCCGCTTCCGCACGCGCTGCTTCAAGGCGCAGGCGATCTGCGCTGCCGTCGAACCGCCGCTCGATCCGGCCGGTGGTTCGCATCGGGTCGCCTGCCATTTCCCGGAGCCGGTCAACACTTTCAGGGCTGTCTGAGTAGCCTGCCGAATTCACCCGAAGGAATTTTGATCGTGACTGAGGACCATTCCGCGAATGCCGGTACGGCAGAACCCGCGCGCTTGCCGCTCGAAGGCATCAAGGTTCTCGATCTCTCGCGTGTGCTGGCCGGGCCGTGGGCAACGATGAGCCTTGCCGATCTCGGCGCCGAGATCTGGAAGATCGAGAACATCGACGGCGGCGACGACACCAGGGCGTGGTCGGTGCCGAGCTACAAGGGTGTCTCGACCTACTATCTCTGCGCCAATCGCGGCAAGCAGAGCATCGCGCTCGACATGAAAAGCCCGCAGGGGTTGGCGATCGTGCGCGAGCTGGCGGCGAAGGCCGACATCGTCGTCGAGAATTTCCGCTCAGGTACCGCCGATAGGCTCGGCGTCGGTTTCAAGGAGCTCAGCGCGTCAAATCCGCGGCTGATCTACTGTTCGATCTCCGGCTACGGCCAGACCGGGCCCGATGCCGGACGGCCCGGCTATGATTTCGTCATGCAGGCCGAAAGCGGCCTCATGGCCATCACCGGCGAGAGCAATGGCGAACCGATGCGTGTCGGCGTCGCCATCACCGATATCGTCTGCGGCATGGTCGCCACGCAGTCGATCCTGGCGGCGCTTTACGAGCGCGCGACGACCGGCAAGGGCCAGTTCCTCGACCTGTCGCTGATCGACTGCGCGCTCAGCCTGCTGATCAATGTCGGCAGCGGTTACCTTAACACCGGCCAAGAGGTCGCCCGCTACGGCAATGCCCATCCGACGGTCGTTCCCTATCAGATATTCGAAGCCTCCGATGGCAGCTTTGCGCTGGCGGTCGGCAATGACCGCCAGTTCGCGGCGCTGTGCGAGAAGGTCGTTGATCTGCCACATCTGGCTGGGGATTCGCGCTTCATCAAAGCAGGGGCGCGCGCCACCAACCGTGAGGCGCTGATCCCGCAACTAGCCGCCGTCTTCAAGACCAAGCCACGTGACCACTGGATGGCCACCTGTGCCGCCGCCAGCGTGCCGGCCGGCACGGTAAAATCGATACCGGAAGTCTTCGACAGTCCCAATGTGCGCGAGCGTGGCCTCGTCCAGACCTTGCCGCATCCGCATCTCGGCTCCGTCGCCATGGTGCGCCCGGCGCAGGGACTTGCCGCGCAGCTGACCGCGGACTTCACCGCGCCGCCGATGCTGGGCCAGGACACAGCTGCCGTGCTGGCCGACGTGCTCGGCTATAGCGCCGAGATCATCGACCAGCTGATCGGCACCGGCGCCATCGGCGTCTATACGCCGGCCGCCGAACCGATCCCCGCCTGATCTTCATGGAGCTTGACGGGCCTTCGTCTCGCATTTGCAGGTCGACTGAATGGTTCTTCAACAGGGCGAAGAGCCGTTCCTTGTTTTGGGGCAATCCCCTGGGGAAAGCGCTATGCGCTTTTCCCGGGAAACCGCTTCACCTTTTCTGGAATTGCTCGGCCGGCTACTTCTGCTGGCCGTAATTCTTGTAGCGCCCGCGAATGGCGGGGATCTCGCTGCCCTCGATGAGCACCGGCGTGCCGGCGCTGCGCGCCAAAAGGTACTGCCGCGCCAGGGTTTCCAGCTTGATGGTGCGGATGAGCGCCGTGTCGAGATCGCCGCCGAAGGCGATCATGCCATGATTGGCGAGCAGGCAAGCCGTGCGGTCCTTGAGCGCGACGACGGCAACCTTGGCCAGTTCGCTTGACGCGAAAAGCGCATAGTCCGAGCAGCGCACATCATCGCCGCCGAAGCCCGCCACCATGTAGTGGAACAGTGGCAGCGGTTCACGCAGGCACGACAGCGCCACGCAATGGTCGGGATGGGCATGCACGACGGCGCCGGCCTCGGGAAACGCCTTGTAGATTTCGGCGTGCATCTCCCATTCGCTCGACGGCCGGAACGCAGCGTCCCAGGATCCATCGAGCTGCATCGCCACCATTTGCTCCGGCCGCAAGGCGCTTGTGGCTATTCCCGTCGGCGTGATCAGCATGCCGCCTGTCGTGCGCACGCTGATGTTTCCGGTGGTGCCGACATTCATCCCGCTGGCGTCCAGCGTCTGCGTCGTGGTGATCAGGCTCGTGCGTTCGATTTCGAGTTCCATCACGATGCTCTCCTTGCCGGTGGCCATGTGTCGATCGCCGGCGCAATAGTGCTCGGCCGTGTCATGTCTTGCAGAACGTCGGTGAAGATATCGGGGCCGCCGAGCTTTCCCGATTTCAGCATCAGCGCCAGCGGATCGGAGGGCCGGCCGGGGAGGTGAGCGATGGCGCGCGACAGTCCGGGGCCCTCATAGGCGCCCATGGCGATCCGGTCGATGCCGAGCGCCTTCACCACCGAACCGGCGGTCTCGCCGCCGGCGACGACGAGCCGGCGGACGCCGAGTTCGCGCACCAGAATCTGGGCAATCCCGGCCAGGATCTCTTCCGCCCTTGCCGCCACCATATCGCGGCCATGCGCCTGCTGCAGCGCTTCGACGGTCGCTTGCGGCGCTGTCGTAGCAATGGCGATCATCGCGCCGGGCAAATGCCGTTGGGCGAAGGTACGCGCTTCGGCCATGACATCGGCGCCGGCAAAGGCGCTGGCAAGGTCAATCGTCAGCAGTGGATTGTTTTGCGCAAAACGCTCGAGCTGTTCGATGGTGCGGTCGGCGACGCTGCCGGCCAGCACCGCTGCCGGCCCTTCGACGGCCGGCAGGCTGGCGGCAACGAGATCGCCTGAATCCAGCAGCCCATGCGTGAGCCAGGCCGGTGGCAGATGCGCGGCGACTGAGGAATTGCCGGTCATCAGCGGCAGGTCGAAGGTGGCTTCCGCGATCGCCGCCAGATCGCGCTCGCGGATGGTGTCGGTGACCAGCAGCGTCTCGCCGCGCCTGCTTTGCTCTCCTATAGCGCTCCGGATGGCTCCAGCGCCGGCGTCGACGACGAGATAGGGCACCAGCCCGACCTTGCCCCTGCTCTGCGCCTGCAGCACGCGAACCAGATTGGAATCGGTCATCGGCGTCAGCGGATCGAAGCGCTTGGGCGACTCAGCAAGCAGCTGGGGACCGCCGAACATATGCCCCTGATAGACGGTGCGCCCAGTCTCACACAGCGCGGGGGCGAACAGTGTGACGCCGCCGCCAAGGCGCTCGAGCAGCGCTTCGGCGCAAGGACCGATATTGCCCGCGGGCGTCGAATCGAAGGTGGCGCAATATTTGAAGAAGATCTGCCGCGCGCCAGCTTCGACCAGCCGGTCCGCGGCCTCCAGCACCTGGCGCACCGCATCGCTGGCTGCGATGACGCGGGTCTTCAGCAGGATCACATGGGCAAGATTGCCTGATGGGATCGGCGCGTCCAGCCCGACCGTGCATCCCGTCGGAATGCCGCGCGCGACCAGCATCGACGCCAGCTCGGTGCCGCCGGTCAGATCGTCGGCAATGGCGCCGAACAGCAAGGAAGGCATCGACGCGGTCATGCGGCCCGTCTCATGTCTGCCGGTTTCGGGGCGGCTTGTCTCATGTCGGTGGTCAGGCCATTCGTGGTATCATATACACAAGCCACGCGACGCAGGCGACGCCTGCGCTGTTGCAAGAACGGAGAGCGGATGTGACTGCTTCTATCGCGCCGATCGCGCGCGACAATCTGACGACGCGTGTCTATGAGGAGCTTCGCCGTGCCATGATGGAAGGCCGTTTCTGGCCGGGCCATCGCTTCAAGATCCGCGACCTTGCCGCCAGCCTTCAGGTGTCTGAGACGCCGGTGCGCGAGGCGCTGATGCAGTTGGTGCGCGAAAAAGGCCTGGAGATGGAGGCCGGCCGTTCGATCACCGTCGCCCAGCTGTCGCTGGCTCAGTATCTGGAACTGCGCAGCATCAGGCTGCATCTCGAAGGCATGGCGGGTGCCGCGGCAACGACGCGCATCGAGCCGCGCGAGATCGACCGTCTGGCGGCGGTGCATGAGAAACTCATTGCGAACGAGGACAATGGCCGCTGGTTCGAAGCCGTCCGCGACAATTGGGAATTCCATCACTCCATCTACCAGGCGGCGCAAATGCCGGAGCTGCTGGCCATCATTGAGGGAATCTGGCTGCGCAACGGACCGCTGGTGAACTACCAGTACCCTCACGCCCGGCCGACCTATGACGGCCGCCACCGGCATCTCGACATTCTTGAAGCGCTGCGGGCGCGCGACGAGAACGGTGTGCGCAAGGGCATTCAGCAGGACATGATCGAAGGCGGCCGCCTGCTGGTCAAGGTTCTCGAACGGCTGAACGACGGCGCGGTCACGCCGGAGGAACTGCGCCGCGCTGCGCAGAACGGCCGACTGGTGTCGGCCACCGGCTGAACAGTTTGTTCCTTTCCACCGCATTGGCGCCGGTCACGCCACCTGCGCCGCGGCGGCCATGCCCGCATCGGCAGCCTGCAGGGCGAGATCTATATCTTTTGCGGTGTGCGCAGCACTCAGGAACATGTTGTGCCGGGGATGGAAATAAGCGCCTTCGCGCAAGGCGGCCGAGCAGAATGCGTTGGCTAGCTTGAATTCGGCATCGCCGTCGAACAGCACCATCGGCATCGACACCGGACCTGTCTGTCGCAGCGAAAGACCATGCTTCTTCGCTGCAGCATCGAGGCCTGAGCGCAGCCTGTCGCCGGCCTGTGTCATGTGGGTGACGGCGTCGGTATCGCGCAGCGTGCTGATGGTAGCGATCGCCGCGGCCATTGCGACGGCGCCGTACCAGAAAGAACCCGTCACATAGACCTTGGTCGCGGCTTCGCGAAACCGGTCGGTGCCTGCGATGGCGGCCAGCGGATAGCCATTGGCGATCGCCTTCGAGAAGGCGGACAGGTCCGGCCGTACGCCGAGCGGCTCCCAGCTGCCGGCGAGGTCGATGCGGAAGCCGGCGCGCACATCGTCGACGATCAATGCCGCATCGGCAGCGGTGGTGAGTTCGCGCGCCCGTTTGGCGAAGGCGGCGGTCGGCAGTTCCTGGTCGCGGGCGATGTCGTGCCGGAAGGCAGTGACGACGACAGCAGCGAGATCGTTGCCGGCCTGCTCGACGGCCACTTCGAGGCTGGCGACGTCATTGTAGTCGAAATGGATCAGATGGGCGCGGTCCTCGGCGGTGACGCCGGCCAGCGATGGCGTGCACCACGGCACGGCACCGTGGTAGGAGCCGCGCGCGACCAGCACCTTGCGTCGGCCGGTGCCGGCGCGCGCGATCGTCACGCAGGCCGTGGTGGCGTCGGTGCCGTTCTTCTGCAGCATTGCCCAGTCGGCATGCGCGACCGTCTTGACCAGCAGCTCCGCCAGTTCGACCAATACCTCGCCGGGGCCGTTCATCGCATCGCCGAGGCGACGCTGCCGGGCGGCAGCCTCTTCGACTGCTTGATGATGGTGGCCGAGAATGTTGGGCCCCCAACTGCACATCAGGTCGATGTATTCGTGCCCGTCGACGTCCCAGACCCGGCAGCCGTCGGCGCGTTCGAAGAATTGTGGATAGGCGGAGCCGAGATAGCGCGTCGCCATGTGTCCCCACATGCCGCCCGGAATGACCGAGGCCGCACGCTCGCGCAGCAACTGGTCCTTGGAGTTGATCAGGGAAGGCATGACGAGGTCTCCGCTCATTGATATATCATATATTGAATTTGATGTTGGAAGAACAGGATTTGCTGGCCTTCCGGGATGGAGAACAGGGAGGCGACTGTCGCCTCCCCGTATTGTTTTGCTCAGTGGCTGAGTTCTGCCAGCGGCAGGTTGCAGCAGGCGCTGTAGCGCACGCCCTTGACGTCCGACTTGTAGGCCAGGATCAGGTTCGGGCTGATCAGCGGCAGGATGATCCTGTCCTTGATCATCTCCTCGCCGGCCTGGTGCCACAGCTTGGCGGCCTCGTCGCCGCTTGCCGCAAGGGCTGCCTTGTAGATATCCGCTTCCTTCGGGTTGAGCACCGACGGGTCGCGCTCCGCGCCGGCACGGCGCGACCAAGGGCTGCCCTTCGTCATTGCGAAATAGTCGATGTATTGCGAGGTGCCGTAATAGTCCGGCGCGTAGAACACCGCCGTCATCGGGATGCCGTCGCCATTGACGCGCTCGCGCCAATTGGCGAAGGGGATCGGCTGCAGGTCGAGCTTGATGTTGATCTTGGCCAGATCCTGCTGGACCTTCTGCATCAAGAGCGAGAGATCGACGCCGTAGACGTTCATGCCGGGGAACGCTGCCTCCATCTCGAAGCCGTCGGCGTGTCCGGCCTTGGCCAGAAGTTCCTTTGCCTTGGCAACGTCATAGGGCTGCGCCTCGAAGCCCGAACCGCCGGGGAAGCCGAGCGGGATCGGCGCGCTGATCAGCTGACCCTCGGAGCCGATGGTGAAGTCGAGGATAGCAGGACGGTCGAGACCGAGCGAAATGGCCTCGCGCACTTCGGGCGTCAGCGGCACCTTGTTGGCCTTGGCGCCGGGCGACAGCGCCACATAGATGAAGTTGTAGGACGGCACGGTCTCGATCTTGACGTCGCTGCCGGTCATCGTCTTGGCCGTGTCCGGGTCGATCTGCATGGCGATATCGGCGGTGCCGCTCTGCAGCATCTGCGCCTGCGCCACCGCATCCTTGGTCTGGCGTATGACGACTTCGCTCAGCGCCGGCGCCGTGCGCCAGTACTTGTCGTTGCGCGCCAGCCGCAGTTCCGAATTGGGCTCATAGGATTTCAGCACGAACGGCGCGCTGCCGGCCGAATGGGCCAGGAACCAGGCCTCGGCATTGTCTGTCGTCGAGGCGTCCGCATCGGCCTTGGCGCCGGCTTCGGAAGCAACCTTGCTGTTGACGACCGCTGCGTAGGGCGCCGCCGCGATGTTGAGGAATTCGGAGCTCGGCGCGACCATCTTGACGACGACCGTATGCGCGTCCGGAGTCTCGATCGAGGCGACATTGTCCATCAGGAACGAGGCGCTGCCCTTGAGGTTCTTCAGCCGCTCCCAGGACCATTTGACGTCCTTGGCTTCGACAGGCGAACCGTCCGAGAATTTGGCGGCCGGGTCGAGCGTGAAGGTGAAGCTGCTCTGGTCGGCATTGCCTTCCCACTTCGAGGCGAGCAGCGGGATCAGCTTGTTGTCCTTGTCCAGCGTCAGCAGCGATTCGTAGACGCTGGAATTGTAGATCTGGCAGGTGTCGCAGAAGGCGCGGTGCGGATCGAGCGAATTGAGGTCGATGTTACGCGCAATGACCAGCGGCTTGCTGTCCTGCGCGAAGGTGGCAGGCGCCCAGAAGGCGCTGGTGGCCAGCAGCACGGCCGCCAGCATCGTCGCCCTGGTCTTGGCTCTTGGTAGGATCGTCATGTCCATTTCATTCTCCCATTTTCTTGTCAGATCTTTGTGGCAATGCGTTGCTCTATCCACCCACGGCAATGAGGGATTGAAGCGCGGCCTTGAGCTTATCAGCGCCGCCCAGTGCGGCGCGGTTGAGCGGGGCCGATACGACGGGAGCCGAGAGGCTTCCCGTCACATGCAGGATCTCGTGATCGAGATAGTCGAACACGCGATCCTGAATCTCTTGTGTCAGCCGTCCGCCAAGCGACAGTCCACGCTGCACCTGCTCGACGACGGCCACCCGGTTGGTCTTGCGGATCGAGGCCTCCACCAGCGGCCAGTCGAGCCCGGTCGGGTCGAGGCTGCGCAGATCGATGATCTCGGCATCGACGCCGGTCTCCTCGACCACCTGCTTGGCGACGGCGACCATGCTGGCACTGGTGAGCAAGGTGCAGGCACTGCCCGGCCTGACGGTTTTCGCCTTGCCGAGTCGCACGCAATAATCGCGGTCATCCGCAGGCACAGGCCCTTCGCTCGGGAACAGTTCGACATGCTCGATGACGACGACCGGATCGTCGCATTTCAGCGCCGAATTCATCAGGCCGATATAGTCGAAGGGCGTCGTCGGGGCGACGATGCGCCAGCCGGGAAACAGCGCGAACAGGCCAGACGGATCGCCCGAATGCTGCGAGCCGTAGCCGGTGTGCGGCGAGACGCGCACCCGGATCACGATCGGCACCGGGAAGCCGCCGCCGAACATGTGGCGCACCTTGCTGACCGCATTGAACAGCTGGTCGGCGGCAACCAGGCAGAAATCGCCGAACATGATCTCGACGATAGGCCGCAGCCCGCAAAGCGCTGCACCCAGCGCCACGCCGACAAAACCGTTCTCGGCGATGGGCATTGCCAGTACACGCTCCGGCCAGCGTTCCAGCGCACCCTTTGTGGCGCCCGAAACGCCGCCGCGCAGCCGGTGCACATCCTCGCCCATGATAATGATGCGCGAATCCTTTTCCATGGCGCGCGCAATCACCTCGGACGCGGCAACCATGAACTTGACCGGCCTGGTGTCGGCTGGCGGCATATCCTCGATCTCGAGGAAACGCTCGCCCTTCAGTTCGGAAAGATCACCGCGTATCTGGTTGTCGACGCCGCCTGGGTCTGGCCACAGATGGTCGGGAATGCCCAGCGCGTTGCCACTCATTTCGGTGAGCGAATCGGCAGCGGTGTTGACCACCTCCATGACGCGCTGGTCGAGTGTGCCGAGGTCGGAAGCGTTCAAAATGCCCATCGTCTTCAGGCGAGCCGCCATCGTGACCAGCGGATCGCGCGCTTTCCAGGCGTCTTCCTCGGCCCGCGTGCGGTAGCCGAATTCGCTACCCGGGCGCGCGCCGCTCTGATGCAGGAAGCGGTAGCAAAGCGCCTCGACCAGCACCGGGCCACCGTCTTCCTCGATCGCCCGGCGCGCCTCGCGCATGGCATGGTGGACCGCCACCACATCCATGCCGTCGCATTCGATGCCGCGAAAGCCGAGCATAGGTCCGCGCGAGGCCAGCCGCGTCTCGCGCGTCTGCTCGTTGATGTGCGTCGAGACGGCATAGAGATTGTTTTCGGCGAAAAAGATCACCGGCAGCCGGTAGAGCGCGGCGATGTTCATCGCCTCATAGGCCGGCCCCGCCATCATCGTGCCGTCGCCGAAAAAGGCGACCGAGATGTTGCCGGTACCGAGCAGCTTGTCGGCCAGCGCATAGCCGGCCGCATGCGGCAGGTTGCCGCCAATGATCGCGCTGGTGCCAGGGATGCCGGAGGCATCGTCGCGCATATGCATCGAGCCGCCACGGCCGCCGCAATAGCCTGACTTGAGGCCCATGATCTCGGCCATCAAGCCGCGCACCGAGCCCTGCATGTCCGGGTTGAAAGCGTCATGCAACGGGTCGAATCCGCCGGGCGTCTGCGCGTTGACAAGCTTGGCCAAGACCTGGTGATGGGCGCGGTGGGTGCCGTTGATGCGGTCGCCCGTACCGAGCACGGACATGGCGCCGACCGCCGTCGCCTCTTGTCCGATGCTGGCATGCGCCGGACCATGCACCAGCCCGGCATTGGCGAGATCGAGCACTTTTTCCTCGAAACGGCGGATGAGCAGCATCTGCTGATACCAGCGCACCAGGCTCGAAACCTCGGCGTCGTTCCAGTCCGAATCGTCGACGTCGAGCCGCAACCAGGGCGCCGATGGCTGGATCGATGTCTGCTGGACCATGTCAGCTATTTCCGTTCTGGTAGATGATATATCAAATATTTTCTCAGTCGATTGCGTCCGGGCACTTTTCCTGGGCACTGCACTGGCTTGCGGGCACCGCACAAATGGAATTAAATTTCATTTTCTGTGCGAAGCCGAGACTAAGCCGGGACGGCGGCGTTCCGCAAGAGGAATTTTGAAGCCAGTTTTCGAGCCATTCCGGCGACAAGCCCCCTGCACCAATTCACGGAGGGAGCGGCTCTGCAAATCAGGCATTCGGCTGGCGGATCGGCTGGGTAAGCGAGCGGCTAGCGATCGGCCTGATGCTGGAAGAACTGCAAAAACAATTCCCGCTCGGTGGTGATGTCGAGCTTCTCGTAGATGCGCCGGCGATGGTTCTTGACCGTGCCGACGGTGATGCCGAGGCGCTCGGCGATGTTGGCCGTCGGGTGGCCGGCGAGGATCAACTGAACCAATTCCCGCTCGCGCAGCGACAGCTCCGGCCACAGACTGGCCGGGATCGTCGGCTCCTGCCGGGGCGAGGCGCCGGGGCCTGTCGGCGCCGACGTGCGGGAGAATTTGGTTCCGCGCGCCTTGATGTCGAGCGCATGCAGCGCCTCGAATACAGGCAACCGCTCGTCCAGCAAAGCGATCTCGCTCTCCTTGAACGACGTGGTCGAGCGGTCGAGGAAGATGCCGAGGCACCAGTCGCCGCCATCGGCAAGCATGATGCCGACCTCGTCGCAGATCTCCGACTGCGCCAGGAAGCCGGCAATGTACTGGCCGCGCTTGGCCTCGTCGTCGGCGAGCCGTTTCAGCGGCATGATGCCCAACCTGCGCTCGCGCCGCCACGAGGCATAGAACGGGTCGAACACGTAGTAATTGTGGAGATAGCGCCGGACCATCTCATCCGAGAAGCGCCGGTGCTTGATGAATTCGGGTGTCTGCGTCGCCGAATAGCGCGTCACCGTGACGAGGTCGTGGTCGATGTCGGCGCCGATCAGGTCGATCAGGCAGTCGACATGCCTGTCCGTGCCGATGGCGGCGATCGCTTTGGCGAGCGGCGCCCAGATATTGCCCATGCCCATGCCCTTTTCTCGGCGATGTCAGCCCAACCGTCATTGTGTCTTTAGGCATATGGCGCGAGGCCATCCAATGAATCTAGCCTGGCGTCAACCTAGACCAGATCCCGAGGCGACCGTGACCCAACCCAATCTCACCGCCCCCATTGTCGGCAACCCAATCGTCATCGGCATCGACGCCGGCGGCACCATGACCGACACGATCCTTGTCGATCAGGACGGCCACTTCAAGATCGGCAAGTCGGCGACCACGCCGAAGAACGAAGCCGAGGGTTTTCTGGCCTCGGCCGAGGACGCGGCGGATGCCTGGGGCATCTCGCTGGAATCATTGTTTTCAGGCGTCAACGTCGTGCTCTATTCCGGCACCGGCATGCTGAACACGCTGTTGTCGCGCACCGGCCGCCGGCTCGGCCTGATCACCACCAAGGGCCTCGAGGACATGATCCTGATGGGCCGCGGGCTGCAGGCCTGGGCCGATTATTCCTACGCCGACCGGCTGCATGCGGTCACCCACCATCATCCCGATCCGCTGGTGCCGCGCCGCCGCACCCATGGCGTCACCGAGCGGATCGACCAGTTCGGCGACGTCGTGCTGCCGCTCTATGAGCACGAGGTTTCTGCAGCCGCAAAAAAACTGATCGCCGACGAGGTCGAAGCGATCTGCATCATGACCATCTTCTCGCACGTCAATCCGGTGCACGAGAAGCGCATCGCGGAAATCTGCCGCGAAGAGGTCGACAAGGCCGGCGCCGACATCATCGTCTACACCAGCCACGAGGTCCGCCCGGTCATCCGCGAGCAGTCGCGGCTGAACTCGGTCCTGATCGAGGCCTACGCCACCTCGCGCGGCCGCAAGCAGCTTAGGGGTATCGAGGACGTCTCGAAGAAATACGGCTTCAAATATGGCGTGCAGACGCTGCTCTCCTTCGGCGGCCTGACCTCGATCAACCATCCGCGCCTGCATGAAACCATGATCTCCGGCCCGATCGGCGGCATCCTCGGTGCTGCCTATGTCGGCAAGCTGATCGGCAATGATTCGCTGATCTGCTCGGACATGGGCGGCACCTCCTTCGACATGGGCGTTATCACACGTGGTCAGACGCGGATCGAGAACGAGCCGCTGATGGACCGTTTCAAGCTCAACGTGCCGACGCTGCACCTCGATACGATCGGTGCCGGCGCCGGCATGATCCTCAAGGTCGATCCGCTGACCAAGAAAGTCTCGCTTGGACCGGAAAGCGCCGGCTCCGATCCAGGTCCGATTTGCTTCGCCAGGGGCGGCACCGAACCGACCATTGCCGATTGCGATGCGATTCTCGGCCGGCTCAACCCGCACTATTTCCTCGGCGGCAAGGTCGTGCTGCAGGTCGAAAAGGCCCGCCGCGCCTTCCAGGAGAAATGCTCCGACATCCTGGGCGTCGGGCTGGAGGAAGCCGCCGAAGGCATGATCGACATGCTGGAGGCCGACGCCAACAACGCGCTGCGCCGCGTCATTTCGGGCCAGGGCATCCATCCCTCCGAGTTCACGCTGCTGTCCTATGGCGGCTCTGGCCCGCTGCACCTGGCCGGCTGTTCCAGGGGCATCGGCTTCAAGGACATCATCACCTTCCAGTTTGCGGCCGCCTTCTCCGCCTTCGGCTGCACCACGGCTGATTTCATGCGCCGGCATTCGGTGTCGACGCAGCACGACATCCCGTCACGCGCCGATGAGGCGACGCTGGCCGCCTTCGGCGTCAAGGTCACCACGGTCTGGAACGACCTGACCAAGGCCGCGGTCGACGAGATGATCGCCGACGGCCATGCGCGTGAGAAGATCAGGACCGTGCCGTTCCTGATGATGCGCTACACCGGCCAGCTCGAGGATGTCGAAGTGATGGCGCCGCTGGCTGAGGTCAACTCGGCCGACGACATGCGCAGGGTTATCGACGAGTTCGAGGCGGTCTACGCCAAGGTCAATCATCGCGTGTCGCGCTATGGCGAGGCCGGCTTCACCATCACCGAACTCGGGCTGATCGCCACCGCCGACAAGGTCAAACCGGTGCTGCTCAAGCGTCCGCTCGGCAAGTCGGATCCGGCTTCCGCGCACAAGGGCGTGCGCGAGGCCTATATCGGCGGACGCTGGCACAAGGCCAATCTCTACGAGATGGACCTGCTGCAGCCCGGTCACGAAGTCATCGGTCCGGCCATCATCGAACACCCCGCCACCACGCTCGTCGTTCATCCGCAGGACCGCGTCCATGTCGATGAATGGACGCTGCTGCACTACACCCACGCTTGAGAGGGCACCGCCATGTTGGACAAACCTGCTTCGGCCCTGCGCCTTCGCGAAAGACTGCTCGATTCCGAGCGGCTGATGGAAGAGACCGGCTGCTATGACGGCATCACGGAACTCACGCTGCGCAACCAGGATCCGCTGAAGTTCGAGACGCTGCACACCAAGCTGCGCGCCTATTGCGTCTCGGCTCGCGAAATGGCCCGCCGCATCTCGGCCTCGCCCGGCGTGCGCGAAGTCGGCGAGATGGTGGTCGCCATCTATACGCCCGAAGGCGACGCCATCGCGCTCTCCAACGGCATCATGGTGCATGTCCATACGATGAGCCGCTTCATCAAATGGATGATCAAGAACAATTACGAGGAAAACCCGAAAATCCGTGAAGGCGATATCTTCGCCAACAACGACGCCTTCATCGGCACCGTGCAGGTGCCTGATGTCATGGATGTGGTGCCGATCTTCCATGAAGACACGCTGGTCGGCTGGGCCGGTGCCGTCTGCCACGAACTGGAAGCCGGCGGCATCACGCCGGGCGGCGATGTCTGCCTGGCGCAGGAGCGCTTCACCGAAGGCCTGTTCGTCTGCGCCGAGAAGATCGGCGAGAATGACGAGATCCGGCGCGACTACGTCATCCGCTGCGAGCGCAATCTGCGCATGCCGATCTACTGGGTGCTCGACGAGAAGGCCAAGGTCGCCTCCTGCATCGACATGCGCGAAAGCGTCAAGCAGCTGATCTCCGAGATCGGCCTCGACTACTGGATGAAGGTGTCGAAGGAGTTCATCGAGGAAGGTCGCCGCGCCCAGCTCGCCCGCACCCGCCAGCTCACCGTGCCCGGCATCTACCGCGGCCACACGTTCTACGGCCATGTCACGGCGGGAAAGCCCGGCTTCCAGCTGCTCGGCGATCCCGACTGGCTCTACAACATCCCGATCGAGATGGAGATCACGTCAGACGGCAAGATCACCATGGACTTCGAGGGCACGCAGCCCTGGGGCTACCATTCGATGAACTGCACGCCGGCCGGCATGGATGGCGGCATGTTCGTGACGCTGACCCAGCACATGAATTTCGAAGGCCTGGTCAATGACGGTGCCTGGATGGCGACCGAACTGAAACTGCCGCACGGCACCTGGACCAACCCCGACAACGAGATGGTGGCCACCGCCACCTCATGGGCGCTGCTGCTGCCGGCCTACGGTGTTTTCCAACGGCTTTTGTCGCGCAGTTTTGTCGCGCGCGGCTTCGTCGAGGAGGCCTTTGTCGGCCAGGTCAACAGCCCGATGATCGAGATGGGCGGCGAAAGCCAATACGGCACGCCGTTCGGCATGGCGCATTTCGAGTGCGCTGCCGCCGGGTCCGGGGCGCTCGCCATCAAGGACGGTCTCGACACCGCCTATGTCGGCTGGAACCCGGAATCCGACATGGGCAACATCGAGGTCTGGGAACAGTCGATGCCGATGGTCTATATCGGCCGTTCGATCGTGCCGAATTCCGGCGGCGCCGGTAAATATCGCGGTGGCTGTTCCTTCGTCTCGACCTGGCTGATCAACAAGACCTCACATCTGCGGCTCCACACCTCCGAGCACTCCTCGCGCGTGTTCGACAATGGCGGCATGTGCGGTGGTTATCCGGCGCCGACCTGCCAGAAGCATCGCGCGGTGCGCAACTCAGACATTCACGAACTGGCGGCAAAAGGCGAACCGCTGGCGCATTCGCCCGGCATCGACCCTGACGTCTCCGACTACGAGAAGAACATCGGCGGCGACCATGTCGTGGTCGAAGGCCCCTACATCACCTCGCCGCACAAATCCGGCGACATCTTCAGCCATTCCTACAATGGCGGCGGTGGCTATGGCGACGTGCTGGAGCGCGATCCGATCAAGACGGCATGGGATGTCGAGAACGGCTTTCTCACCCGTGAAGCGGCGGACCAGGTTTTCGGCATTGTGCTGAAGGACGATGAAGACGGTTATCCCGTCGCCGATATCGACGCCACGGTCGAACGCCGCGCCGCCATGCGCAAAGAGCGCCTGGCTAAGGCGATTCCGGTGGCGGATTGGATCGCCAAGGAGCGTGGCCGCGTCGGAAAGGCCGACTTCGCGCCCGAAGTGAAGAAAATGTACGCCAGCGCGATCAAGCTGTCGTCGCGCTTCACCAAGGAATTCAGCGATTTCTGGAACGTCGACGCCAAATCGATCTTCACGCCGGGAGCCAAGCCATGACCTCATACAGCAAGGAAGTTCTGGGCGATCTGGCCGCCGGCAAGCTGCCCTGGCCGCAGACAAGGCGCATCATGAGTGCCTACAAGGATGACGACCGTTTCTTCAAGATGGTTGCCGTCTATCAGGATCGTGTCGCCTGGAAGGACCCGATCCTGCTGCCGGTCTCGGACCATCTGTTCATCTGCCAGAGTGGCGATGAGCGCATTACCCGCTGCGAATGCGGCCACTCCTTCGGCGACTATCGGAAGAACTGGAAGCTCAACGCCGTGATTAACGTGCGCAACACCGAGGAGGCTTTGCGCGAGATCTATCCCAACAGCGATCTCCCTGATCCCGAATGGATGGAAATCCGGGAGTTCATCTGCCCGGAGTGCGGGACGCTGCATGAGGTCGAGGCGGCGGCACCCGGTTATCCCATCGTGTATGATTTCGAACCCGACCTCGAAGGCTTTTATCGCGAATGGCTGGGCAGACCGCTTCAGGGGTCCTGAACGCTCGTCGATGGAGGC
>NZ_RZRW01000271.1:0-7783 GCF_003998745.1 Mesorhizobium sp. M7A.F.Ca.US.014.04.1.1
GGCCTGCGCGGCGAGATGGCGCTTCACCACCCGCCGCTTGTTGGCAAGCGAGGCGATGATGACGCCGATCGCCACGACGGCGATCAGGATGGTGCAGGCGGCGTTGATTTCCGGCGTCACGCCGAGGCGAACCTGGCTGTAGATCTTCATCGGCAGCGTCGTCGCGCCCGGCCCCGAGGTGAAGCTGGCAATGACCAGATCGTCGAGCGAAAGGGTGAAAGCCAGCATCCAGCCGGAGACGATCGCCGGCATGATGACCGGCAATGTGATCTGGAAGAAGGTCTTCACCGGCGTGGCGCCAAGATCCATCGCGGCTTCCTCCAGCGAGCGGTCGAAAGTCATGAGCCGCGACTGCACGACCACGGCGACGAAGCACATGGTCAGCGTGATGTGGGCGAGCGTCACGGTGAGGAAGCCGCGGTCGAGCCCGACGGCGACGAAGAGCAGCAGCAGCGACAGGCCGGTGATGACTTCCGGCATGACCAGCGGCGCAAAGACCATGCCGGAAAACAGCACCCTGCCCTTGAAGCGCGTGTAGCGGGTCAAGGTGAGTGCCGCCAGCGTGCCCAGCACCGTCGCAACCGTGGCCGAGATCAGGCCAACACGCGCCGTCACCCAGGTCGCGTCCATGAGACCCTGGTTGTGGAACAGCGAGACGTACCATTTGGTCGAGAAACCGCCCCAGACCGTGACCAGTTTCGATTCGTTGAACGAGAAGACGATGAGCAGCACGATCGGCAGGTAGAGAAAGGCAAAGCCAAGCACGATCGAGGTGATGTTGAAGCGGCTCCAGGTGGCGTTCATGAGGTCACCTGTCCATTTCCTGAGCGCGCGCCTGAGCCCGCTGGAAGAGCATGATCGGCACGATCAGCAGCAACAGCAGGATGACGGCCACGGCCGACGATACCGGCCAGTCGCGATTGGCGAAGAACTCGTTCCACAACGTCTTGCCGATCATCAGCGTCTGCGATCCGCCGAGCAGATCGGGAATGACGAATTCGCCGACAGCCGGAATGAACACCAGCAGACAACCGGCGATGACGCCGGGCAGCGACAGCGGGAAGGTGATTTTCCAGAACGCACTGGTCGGCGGGCAACCGAGATCCTTGGCCGCCTCGATCAGCGAATAGTCCATCTTCTCGAGAGCGGAATAGAGCGGCAGCACCATGAACGGCAGGTAGGAATAGACGATGCCGATGAAGATCGCCGTATAGGTGTTGAGGATGATCAGCGGCTGGTGGATGATGCCGGTGGCGAGCAGCAGCTGATTGAGCAGCCCTTCGGGCTTGAGAATGCCGATCCAGGCGTAGACGCGGATCAGGAACGAGGTCCAGAACGGCAGGATGACCAGCATCAGCAAGGTCGGGCGGATCGTCGCCGGCGCGCGCGCCATGCCGTAGGCGATGGGGTAGCCGACGAGCAATGTCAGGACCGTCGAGACCGCGGCGATGATGACGCTGGTCACATAGGCGTTGAAGTAGAGCGCGTCCTGCGTCAGCCAGGTGTAGTTGTCGAGGCTGAGCTGTTTCAGCTGAGCCAGGAACCCTGAGATACCGCCGCTGAAATCGAGCGCCGGCGTATAGGGCGGAATGGCGATCGCCGTCTGCGACAGCGAGATCTTGAAGACGATGACGAACGGAATGAGGAAGAAGAACAGCAGCCAGACATACGGGATGATGATGACCAGTCGGCCAACGAAGGCAGCACCCAGCCTGGCAAGGATGGATCTGCCGGCATTGGATGCCGGAGAGGCTGATGCTGTGGTGACGGCGGCGCTCGACATGGTCGCCCCCTACCGCGTCAGCACGACGCCGGCGTCGGGCCGGAAGGAAACCCAGGCGCGGTCGTTCCAGCTCAACGGATCCTCGGTGATGCGGGCCGCGTTCATGGTGCTGGCGCGCACCACCTGGCCGTCGTCCAGCCTGACATGATAGACGGTCATGTCGCCGAGATAGGCGATGTCGTAGACCTCGCCCTCGATGGCGTTGACGGCCTCGGCCGGCTTCTTCGACGACACCTTGATCTTTTCGGGCCTGATGGCGAAGGTGACGGCCGTCCCGGCCCCGGCGGTGCCGGCATTGTCGGTGCGGATGGTGATGCCGTTGCCGGCGTCTATGCAGGCGCTGCCCGCCTCGCCACGCGCGATCTTGCCCTCGAACATATTCACGTTGCCGACGAAGCCAGCGACGAAACGCGATCCCGGCGCCTCGTAAACTTCGGCCGGCGTTGCCACCTGCATCACCTCGCCCTTGTCGATGATGGCGATGCGATCGGCCATGGTCATCGCCTCTTCCTGGTCGTGGGTGACGACGACGAAGGTCAGGCCGAGATTCTGCTGCAGGTCCATCAGTTCGAACTGCGTCTCTTCGCGCAGCTTCTTGTCCAACGCGCCGAGCGGCTCGTCGAGCAGCAGCACCTTCGGCCGCTTGGCGACCGAGCGGGCGAGCGCGACGCGCTGGCGCTGGCCGCCGGACAGTTGATGCGGCTTGCGCTTGGCGAACTGCTCGAGCTTGACCAGCTTCAGCATCTCGGCAACGCGCGATGCGATTTCGGGCTTCGGCATGCCGTCCTGCTTGAGGCCGAAGGCGATGTTGTTCTCGACCGTCATATGCGGGAACAGCGCATAGGACTGGAACATCATGTTGACCGGCCGCCGGTAGGGCGGGATGCCGCGCAGATCCTGGCCATCGAGCAGAATGCGGCCGGCTGTCGGCTCCTCGAAGCCGGCGAGCATCCTGAGCAGCGTCGACTTTCCACAACCGGAAGCACCGAGCAGCGCGAAGAACTCGCGCTCGAAGATGGTCAGAGACAGATTGTTGACGGCGGTGAAGTCACCGAACTTCTTGGTGACGTTGTCGAACTGGATGTACGGCTTGGCGTTCGGGTCGTTCCACGGTGCAAAATCCCTGCGGATGCTGCCAAGCGATTTCATGTCCCACTCCGTCCTGATTTTCTTGCTTCTTGCCCCAGGTAAAAACGGTCCCGGCAGGTGGCTGCCGGGACCGTGTCGGATTGCTTACTGGCCGGTGACGATCTTGGTCCAGGTGCGCGTGATGACGCGCTGGGTCTTGGGATCGTATGGCGAGACGGTGTAGAGCTTCTTTATGGTCTCGGCATCGGGATAAACCGAGGGATCCTCCAACAGTGCCTTGTCGACGAATTGCTGCGAAGCCTTGTTGCCGTTTGCGTAGAGCACGTAGTTCGACGACTTGGCGATAACTTCCGGCTTCATCATGTAGTTGATGAACTCGAGCGCCTCCGCGACATGCGGCGCGTCGGCAGGGATCGCCATCTGGTCGAACCACATCTGCGCACCCTCCTTCGGCACGGAATAGCCGATCTCGACGCCCTGCTTGGCCTCGACCGCGCGGTTGCGGGCCTGGAACACGTCACCCGACCAGCCGACGGCCAGGCAGATATCGCCGTTGGCGAGCGCGTTGATGTATTCGGAGGAATGGAACTTCCTGATATAAGGTCGGACCTTGAGCAAGGTCTCCTCGGCCTTGGCGATATCGTCGGGCGATGTGCTGTTCGGGTCGAGGCCGAGATATTTCAGTGCAGCCGGAATGATGTCGGCCGGCGAGTCCAGCACGTAGACGCCGCAGTCCTTCAGTTTGGCCAGGCTGTCGGGGTTGAAGAAGACATCCCAGCTGTCGATCTTGTCGGTGCCGAGTGCCGCCTGCACCTTCTTGATGTTGTAGCCGATGCCGACCGTGCCCCACATGTAGTTGACCGAGTATTCGTTGCCGGGGTCGTACTTGGCCGTGCGTTCCGAAACCGTATCCCACATGTTGGAAATGTTGGGCAGCTTCGACTTGTCGAGCTTCTGGAACACGCCGGCCTGGATCTGGCGCGCAAGGAAATTGCCGCTGGGCACGACGACGTCATAGCCGCTGCCGCCGGCAAGCAGCTTGGTCTCAAGGATTTCGTTGGAATCGAAGGTATCATAGACGACCTTGATGCCGGTTTCCTTGGTGAAATCGTCGATGATCGAACTGTCGATGTAGTCCGACCAGTTGAAGACGTTGACGACACGATCTTCGGCGTGACCGCCGACGGTGAAAAATGTCAGGAATGCCGACGTTGCCGAAAGCCAGAGCGCTTTGCGGATCATGCTATTCTCCTTTGATGAGTGTTCCTTCACCGGCTCGTCGCGACATCAGCGCGACCGGCATTTTCTTCAGACTATTGAGCTTTCCAAGGGGCGACAAGCGCGAACTGCCGAGACCATGCAGGCGGTTCGATGAGATGGTTGGATGCCCCTGAGGCGGCCTGGGAGGCGTGCCAATACCGTCAGAGGCTTTCGCCATGGCGCGGGCAGAGATACGACGATATGGTCCGGTCCCGATCGGACCGGCTGGGAGACTTGGCAAGATACGCCTGTCTTGTTGTTGCCGTATTCCCAGCCTGCCCGTGCCGCAGCGACGTTGTCAATGGCAAAGCTGCAGGCCGCTTCAATTAGGTGACGGCACCCCGGTGACCCCTGCGCGTTCGGGCCTTGCCTGGCGCTTGAATTCGAGCCCGATATGGACGAGCAGCGCCGTGACCACAACCGCGCCGCCGATGATGGTGCGCCCCGACGGCACCTCGGAATGAATGAGCCAGACCCATATCGGGCCGAGGATCGGCTCGAACGTGCCGAGCAGCGCCGCGATGGCCGCCGGGATCAGTCGCGCGCCGGTGGCGAAGAAGGCCAGGCCGAGGCCGAGATTGACCACGCCGAAGGCAAACAGAAAGCCCATGTCACTGACAGATACGGTGAGGGTCGATGCCTGCGAGACGGCAAAGCCGGCCGCGAGCATGGTGCCGAGGCACGTCGCCGGCGTCATGCGCACGCCGGAGAACCGCCGGGTGATGACGGTGGCGACTGAAAACATGACCGCGATCAACAGCGCCAGCCCATCGCCTATGGGCGAGACGGCGCCATCGAGCGATTCCGACACCATGATGGCGACGCCGGTGATGACGGCGGCGATTGCCACCCAGGTCGCGACACCAACCCTTTCGCGAAACAATGCCCAAGCAAACAGCGCCGCCAGCAACGGCACGCCTGCCTGCATCAAAAGGATGTTAGCGACGGTGGTGTAGGCGAGCGCCACGACGAAGGCGGTCGATGCCGTGGCAAAGCAGATCCCGACGGCAAGGCCGGGCAACCCCATGTCACGGAACAGCTTCAGCATGCCACGCCAGCCGTCACGCCAAACCATGAAGCAGACCAGGAAGGCGGCTGCCCACACGGATCGCCAGAAAATGACCGTCCAGCTGTCACCGACAGTGATGAAGCGGGCGATGGCGCCGCCGAAACTCCACATCAGCGCCGACAGGAAGACCAAAAGCATGCCGACGCGCTCCTCGCGCGGCGAGACGGCTGGCGATGCGACGATCGGCGATGCGGTATCGATCATGGCTGCCACTGTCGGGCTCTTGTGGACGGGACGATGCGCAAGGGACGACAAAAAGATGCTCTGTTGGCGTAACGCAAAGGCGCAGGCCGGAACTGAGCCAGCGGCCGCCGACAATTGTGGCACCTTCCTCCATTTCAGAAGAACACGGCGTCACTGAAAATCGAAAGCACTCAGGCCCGTCACCATCTCGTCGAGGCCGAGCGGGCGCGTCACCGGCGGTTCTGCCCGCGCCAGGCAGCCGACGCGTTCGCAAAGCCGGCAAGCAGGCCCGACCGGCGTCGCCGCGACGGTGCCGGCCTTTGCGGTGATTGCCGCACCGGGCAATGCCGCGCCATAGACGATATCGTCACGAAAGCCGATGTCGCAACCGAGCAGCAGCGCGGTGCGGCGCGGGCGTTCCGAGAATGCGCCTTGCGGCCCTTCCAGCGTGCGGGCGATGCACAGGAACTCGGCGCCGTCGGGCATTTCCACTGCCTCGACGAAGACCTGGCCGGGCTGGGTGAAGGCGACATGCACGGGCAGCTTGGGACAGCCGCCGCCAAAGCGGCTTTGAGGAAAGCCCTGGCTGCCGGCCTTGCGGAAGCGGTTGCCGGCATTGTCGACCTCCAGCATGAAAAACGGCACGCCCGAGGCACCCTGCCGCTGCAGCATGGTCAGCCGGTTGGCCGCCTGTTCGAAGGAGACCCCGAAGCGCGAACGCAGGACATCGATGTCATAGCGGGCGCGCACGGCAGCCGCGTGAAAGGCCTGATAGGGCATCATCAGCGCATGCGCCGCATAACGGCCAAGTTCGAAGCGGGCCAGGCGGCGCGCCTCGTCGGTGCTCAGCTTGAGCGCCTGGATCTCGCCGGCGACCGCGACCGTCATGCGGATCAGGCAGGCCTCCATCGCGACTTCGCGCAACTGGTCGAACGGCGACAGGCGTTCGGACAGGAACAGGCGCTGCGAATGACGATCGTAACGGCGGCGCCAGTTCGGCATGGTCGCGACCGGCAGCACCTTGACCACGATGCCATATTCGCGCTTCAGCCAGGCCTTCAGCGCGCCGAACAGATCATCGCCGGGATCGAGCACCGAGGTGAACGCCGCGGCCTCCTCCTCGAGGGCAGCAAAATGGTTCGGCCGGCGCTCGAAAATCTCGTGCACCTCGTCGATCGGCAGGCGGGCGCCGGAGAGCGCCGTCGCCCGACCCTCGCGTGCCAGCAATTCGTTGAGGTCGGACAGGCGCTCGGCCTGCTCGCGATAGGCGCGGAACAGCTTTATCACGGCCGCGGACGCATTGGGCGCCGCCTCGGCAAGCTCGATCAGTTCCTGATCACCCGGCAACTCGCCGACCAGCAGGGGATCGGTGAACACTTCCTTCAAGGCAGCGACAGATCCCCTCGCCTCGCCCTGCAGCTCGTGTGGATCGACCTTGTAGACGGAGGCCAGCCTGAGGATCAGCTGCACCGTCAGCGGCCGCTGGTTGCGCTCGATCAGATTGAGGTAGGACGGCGAAATGCCGAGACCCTCGGCCATCGCCGTCTGGGTCAGGCCCTTGGCGTTGCGAATGCGGCGGATGCGCGGCCCGGCGAAGATCTTCTGGTCAGCCATGGACTGTCCTTTACAGCAATTTACACGAATTCCTGGGCACGGGCCTTTTACAATAATGACAAATTTACAACGCACTTCTGTCAAACGCAACACAGGTTTTCTCTTATATCCTCTCAGTTTACCTGATTTTTGTGGCTGATTTCGCGCAGAAATGTAAATCCAGTCATACCCAACTACCCCCAAATGATTGACGCCTTGACACAGATCAGCAATTCCTCGGAGTGACCAATGACTGATTTTTACAACCTCGTCCCATCGGCGCCGGAAGGTCGCTTCGACGGTATCGAACGACCCTACTCGGCGGCGGATGTGAAGCGTCTGCGCGGTTCGGTGCAGATCCGCCAGAGCCTTGCCGAAATGGGCGCCAATCGGCTGTGGAAGCTCATCCACGAGGAGGACTTCGTCAACGCGCTCGGCGCCATGTCCGGCAATCAGGCGATGCAGCAGGTGCGCGCCGGGCTGAAGGCGATCTACCTGTCGGGCTGGCAGGTTGCCGCCGACGCCAACACGGCTGGCGCGATGTATCCGGATCAGTCGCTCTACCCGGCCAATGCGGCGCCTGAACTGGTCAAGCGCATCAACCGGACGCTGCAGCGCGCCGACCAGATCGAGACCTCCGAAGGCAATGGGCTTTCGGTCGAAACCTGGTTCGCGCCGATCGTTGCCGACGCCGAAGCTGGCTTCGGCGGGCCGCTCAACGCCTTCGAAATCATGAAGGCCTTCATCGAGGCGGGCGCCGCCGGCGTCCACTATGAGGACCAGTTGGCGTCGGAAAAGAAATGCGG
>NZ_RZRW01000272.1:0-2380 GCF_003998745.1 Mesorhizobium sp. M7A.F.Ca.US.014.04.1.1
CCGGCGGGATGCCCCCGCCGGTCACCGCCTTGGCGCCATGGGCAATGGCGTCATCCACAAGGCGCATCACTTTGGTCCGCGCGCTTTCGCTGACCAGCGGGCCGATCTCGGTCTTGTCCATGCCGTTGCCGATGCGCAGCGCCCGCGTCCTTTCGGCGAACAGCGCGACGAAGCGGTCATGCACGGAATCGACGACGAAGAAGCGCTCGGCCGAAGTGCAGACCTGGCCGGTGAGGTGGAAGGCGGCGGTGACGCTGCCGGCCGCCGCGATCTCGAGCGGGGCATGCTCGCTTATGATCAGCGGGTCGCTGCCGCCGGCCTCGATGACGCACGGCTTCATGCGTTCGGCGCAGGCTACCGCCACCGCCTTGCCTGCGGCGACCGAGCCGGTGAAGGCAACGGCATGGGTGCGGTCGGAGGCGATCAGCGCCTGCGCTGTGGCCGCTCCGCCGGGCAGGCAGGAGACCAGCCCCTCTGGCAGCGAGCGGAACACGGTCATGTAGTCCAGCGTCGAGAGCGTCGTCGCCTCGGCCGGCTTGATGATGCAGGCATTGCCGGCGGCGAGCGATGCGGCGACCGTCCAGCACATCAGCAGGATCGGGAAATTGTAGGGCATGATGTGTACGGAGACGCCGTAAGGTTCGTAGCGCGCATACTGGAACGAACCGGCCTGCGTCGTGCCGGCGATCTTGCCGGCATCGTCGCGCGCCATCTCGGCATAGTAGCGGAAGATCGGCGCGCAATTGGCGATCTCGCCGATCGCTTCGGGGTAGGGTTTGCCCATCTCGCGCACCATCAGCTCGGCGCAACGCGTGAAGTCCGCCGCCTCGATGGCGTTGGCGACGGCATGCAGATGCTTGGCCCGGCTCTTGGCATCGAGCTTCTTCCAGGCGGCCTGCGCCTTCGTCGCGGCCGTGAGTGCGGTATCGATCTCGCCGTCTGTCGCAGCAGAGATAGCGCCGACGGTTTCCAGCGTCGCCGGATCGATCACCGGTTTTGCCGCGCCGGCCATCGACCGGTAGTCCGGATTGACGAAGAAGGTTGGCCGGTCAGGAGAGAAATCCATTTTGTCCTTCTCCATTTACGGAGCCTTTTTGAGAATTCGTCCTGCCGAGGCAGATGGCGTGGCTTTCGAGAACCGGAGCGCAGCGGACATTTAGTCCGTGAGCACCGGAAGCGCAGAAAGCCGCGTCAGGTGTCCGGCAGGGCAGAATTATCGAGAAGGCTCAGCGGATCATGTAGACCTTCTTGATTGTCTCATGGACGGTGCAGACGCCCTTCCAGTCCTGCGGGAAGAACGCTGCCGTATCCGGCTCGATCTCGATGACCTCGCCGGATTCATGCACATAGGTGCAGCGCCCTTCGAGGAAATGGCAGAACTCGTCGCGGGTGACATGGCAGTGCCATTTGCCCGGAGTGCAGACCCAAAGCCCGCATTCGGAGCGGCCTTCCGGCCCCTTGTACAGCAGCTTGCCCGAGGTATGGGATTGGCCCTCGATCATGGTCGGGATGACGCCCCAGTCGACGAGGTCGGTAATGGTAAGCGGGGATTTCATGATGGGGGTTGTCATATCGATTCCTTGGAAATGGGTGCTCAGCGGCACATGAAGGCCTTGGTCAGCGTTTGCGTGATGATGGAGATGCCGGTCCAGCCGGCGGGGAAGAATACCAGCGTGCCGGCCTCGACCGCGATCTCCTCGCCGTCGCCATGGACATAGCTGCCGCGTCCCGACAGGAAGTGGCAGAATTCGTCGGCGCCAAAGGTGACCTTGCGCGTGCCCGGCGTGCACGCCCACAGGCCGCATTCGCTCGATCCGTCCGGGTTCTGCGCCAGGATCTTGCCCGAAGCGCGCGGCGAACCGGCGAGCGTGTTGCTGCCCGCGCCCCAGTCTTCCAATTCCACGGCCGAAGCCTTCGGCCAGTGCGGTGTCGACATGTCATCAAGCTCCGTGGTCACGCCAGCATGTAGACGTTGCGCATCGTCTCATGCACGGTGCATTCGCCTCTCCAGCCGGCAGGGAACATGACCACGGTGCCGGTGGAGACTTCTATCACCTCACCGACATCCGACCGGTAGGTCGCGCGGCCGGCGACGAAATGGCACAATTCGTCGCGCGGGATACTGAGGCGCCAGCGGCCTGGCGTGCAGACCCAGATGCCGGATTCCGGCTGGTTGTTTGGCCCTTTGTGCACGAGCCTGCCGGTGGAGCGCGAAGCGCCGTCCAGCGCGTCAGGTTGGACGCCCCAGTCGACGAGGTCGGTTCGGGTGGTGGCCTGGTGGAGGTGTGGGGCGGAGGAGGTCATGAGCGTGCTCCATCATTTGGGCGCTCAATCCCGCCCCGTTTTCGCTCTACGAGGCCCCCCTCTGTCCTGCCGGACA
>NZ_RZRW01000272.1:2390-7736 GCF_003998745.1 Mesorhizobium sp. M7A.F.Ca.US.014.04.1.1
GTAGGCGGTCGGCAGCAGCAGGACGTGGCCCCGGTCGGAGGCGTGGGCGAAGGCTGGGGTGGGGAGGAGGGCAAACAGCGCCGCAGATAATAACGCCAACAGCTGATGGCAGTGCTCTACGAGGCCCCCCTCTGTCCTGCCGGACATCTCCCCCTCAAGGGGGGAGATTGGCAACTTTGGCTTCTGTGTCTCTTCTTCAGCGTTGAAAATTGGCGAAAGCCGCCGCGAAATCCAATCTCCCCCCTTGAGGGGGAGATGGCCGGCAGGCCAGAGGGGGGCGCCTGGGCTCCGCATCTCAATCACAGCAGCGTCTCCAACAACCCGGCCGCTTTCTCCGGCCCATTCTGCGCGTGCATCTGCGCCGATGTCTTCGCCAGCTTGGCTTTCATCGCCGGGTCGGTCAGGCAGGTCTCGATCTTGGCAACCAGCTCGGCATCGGTCCAGTCGTAGCGCGGCATGCCGAAGCCGTGGCCGGTTTCCTCGACGCGGGTGGCGTTGTCGTGGCCATCCCAGACATAGGGCATGATGATGGCCGGTTTGCCGAAATAGAGGCACTCGGTGAACGAGTTGTTGCCGCCATGGTGGATGACGGCATCGACCTGCGGGATCACCGAGGGCTGCGGAAACCAGCTGTCGACAATGACGTTACCGGGCACGTCCGTGTACTGGTCCTTGTAGCCGCCGACATTGACCAGAGCCCTGTAGCGCGTCTTGCCCAATGTCGCGATGATGCGCTTCAGCAGATCGACATCGCCGGCGCCCAGGCTGCCGAAGGAGACGTAGAGCAGCGGCCCGTCATTGTTCCTGGAGAAGGTCGGCACCGTGTACGGCTTTTCGTGCCGCACGCAGCCTTCGAGGTACTGGAATTTTGCCGGGTCGAGCGGATGGCGGCGCTTGAATTTTGCCGCTTCGGGGTAGAGCAGCAGGTTCAAATAGGGCGAGGCTTCGAAGAACTGGCCGATCGGATAGGGCGCCTCGTGGTTGGCGGTGAGAAAGCCGTTGAAGTCGTCATGGATCGGCTTGATCACCGCATTGAAGTGGTCGCGGTAGCGCTGGTGGCCGGCATGGTCGTTCTCGCCGCAGCCGGAGAGATGGGGCGGGATGTCCTCGTCCTCGATCTCGTTTTCCGAGCAGGAGATGACGCGCACCCACGGCTTGCCGTACTGCTTGATGGCCGGGAACAGGATGACGTTGTCGACGCAGATCACATCCGGCTTGATGGCTGAGAGAACGCGCGGCAGATCCTTCTGCGCCCATTTGGCGCTGTCGACGATCGCCGTCCAGCAATCCTTGACGTAGTTGTCGACCTGGTCGTAGGGCGATTTGCGGAAGTTCGGGATATGGCCGTTGATGAAATCCTCCCAGAATTTCGCCATCTGCTCGGGCGGCATCGGCTCCGACAGGTTCACCGGATGCGCCTCGAAGCCGTAGCCCTTGTAGACATCGACGAAGCCGGGGTCGGACAGGAACACCGCCTTGTGGCCGCGCGCTTCGACTGCCTGGGCGATACCGACGGAATTGAGCGCCGGGCCGTAGGCGGCTTCTGGAAAAAACGCGATCGTCTTCTGCGCCATCAGGCTTCTCCTGTCATTCTGCGAAAATTCTGACATCGGCGGCATCCCAGCCGAGTTCGACCTGGTCGCCCGACGAGACCGGCCGGCGGTCGGCGGCATCTGCGGTGACGCGCACCAGGAACGGCTTTGGCGACAGGGGCGTGCGGACATGCAGCTGCAGGTCCAGCCCCTGATAGGCCAGCGCCTCGACCGTGCCGGTGATGCGGTTGGCGGTTTCCGCCGATGGGAATAGCCGGATGCGCTCAGGGCGCACCGAAGCGACAGCGGATGCGCCGGGCGAGAGCGTTGCCGGAACCTTGCCTGATATGCGTGCGCCATTCGTGGCTACAACGCCATCGACGGCGGCTTGGCCCGGCACGAAATTCATCACGCCGATGAAGTCGGCGACGAAGCGATCGGCGGGGTGTTCGTAGATCGCGTGCGGCGTGTCGCATTGCAGCAATCTGCCGTCTTTCAGCACCGCCATGCGGTCGGCCATGACGAGCGATTCCTCCTGGTCATGGGTGACGATGACGAAGGTGATGCCGACCTCGTGCTGCAGGCGCTTCAATTCCAGCTGCATGGCGCCGCGCAGCTTCTTGTCGAGCGCGCCGAGCGGCTCGTCGAGCAGCAGCAGGCGAGGCCGCTTGACCAGCGCGCGGGCAAGCGCGACGCGCTGCTTCTGGCCGCCCGACAATTGCTCCGGCTTGCGGTCGGCGAAGGGGACGAGCTCGGTCGTCGCCAGGATGGCATCGACGCGGGAGCGGATTTCAGCTGTTGGCAAACGTTGCAGCTCCAGGGCGTAGGAGAGATTGGCGCGAACGCTCATATGCGGAAACAGCGCATAGGATTGGAACATCAGATTGACCGGCCGCTTGTTGGGCGGGGTTTTGGCGATGTCACGTCCGTCGAGCAGGATGCGCCCGTCATTGGGCGTCTCGAAACCGGCCAGCATGCGCAAGAGCGTGGTCTTGCCGCAGCCGGACGGGCCGAGCAAAGCGAAGAACTCGTTCTCGCGGATGTCGAGCGAGATGCCGTCGACGGCCATCACCCTGCCGAAATTCTTCGACACATGATCGATGGCCAGCAGAGTGCGGGGTTCGCTCATTGGCCGATGATCCCACGGTTGAGCCGCTGCGACAGGGTCAGCGCGGTGATCGAGACCGCCATGACGATGGTCGCCAGCGCGTTGATCTCCGGCGTGATGCCGAAGCGGATCATGGCGTAGATCTGCATCGGCAGCGTCGTCGAGGCGCGGCCGGCGCCAGCGGTGAAGAAGGCGATGATGAACTCGTCGACCGAGAGCGTGAAGGCGAGCAGCGCCCCTGCAATCACCGCCGGCGCGATGACCGGCAATGTCACCCGCCGGAAGGTGGTGAGCGCGGAGGCGCCGAGATCGGCGGAGGCCTCGACGATCGACCAGTCGAAACTCTTCAGCCGCGCGCGCACCACCGAGCAGACGAAGGCGAGGTTGAAGACGACATGGGCGAGGATGATGGTGTGCAGGCCCATGGTTAGATTGAGCATGGAGAAGAACGAGAGCAGCGCGATCGCCAGCACGATGTCGGGAATGATCATCGGTGCGAAAATCAGCGCTTCGAGGGCCTTGCCGTATTGCCGGCGCATCTCGATGCCGATCGCCAGCAGCGTGCCGAGCAGAGTGGCGATCGCGGTCGAGACCAGCGCCACGATCAGCGTGTTGAGGGCCGCGGACAGGATCGCCGAATTCGAGGCCAGCGAGACATACCATTTCAGGGAGAATCCCGACCATGCCGTCGGCAACCCGCCTTCGTTGAAGGACAGCGCCACCAGCACGGCGATCGGGATGTAGAGGAAAGCGAAGACCAGGCTGAGCACGAGCCAGAGCGTGCGCCGCGTGGCAGGGGAGCGCTCAGCCATCGGTGTCTCCGCCGGCTTGCGTGACGTGACCCGAGGCGCGATTGGCGGCCAGCGCTTGCGCCATCAGTACCAGAAGCATGATGGCAATCAGCGCCATCGCCAGTGCCGCCCCGAAAGGCCAGTCGTTGGCGGTCAGGAACTGGTCGTAGACGAGGTTGCCGATCATCTGGAAGCGGCCGCCGCCGAGCAGCGCGGGCGTGACGAAATTACCGATCGACAGCACGAAGACGAAGACCGCGCCGGCGGCGATGCCCGGTACGGTCAGCGGCAGGATGACACGACGGAACGTGGTGGCTGCCGAAGCGCCGAGATCACGCGAGGCCTCGGCGAGTTCCGGGTTGAGTCGCGACAGCGGCGCGTAGCAGGCGAGAATGACGAAGGGCAGGTAGTTATAGACCAGGCCGGCGATGACGGCGCCTTCGGTGTAGAGCATCGACGGCGGCTCGCCGGTGTAGCCGAACCAGCGCAGCAGCTGGGTAATCAGGCCTTCGCGGTTGAGCAGCACGATCCAGGCATAGGTGCGGATCAGATAGTTGGACCAGAACGGCAGCACGGCGAAGAACAGGAACACTGGCTGCCACCGGCGCGGTGCCGCCGATATCGCGTAGGCGGCAGCATAGCCGATCACCACCGCGATCAGGGTCGCGGTGCCGGCGATGCGCGCCGAATTGAGGAAGATGCCGGCATAGAGCGGGTCGAAGACCAGGCCGAAATTCTCCAGCGTGAAGGTGTATTCGATGCCGCCATAGATGCCACGCCGGAAGAAGGCGAGCGCCAGTACCAGCGCGCACGGCACCACCATCAAGGCCGCGAGCCAGGCCAGCGCCGGGGCCATCAGCAAGGAGGAACGAAGTCTGGTTGAGGACACGATTGGGTACCGCATTCAGCGGCCGACGGCGGAAACCCGCCGTCGGCCGTGGTCTCTGATGTGCCGCCGCTTACTGCGCAGCCTTGATCTCGCTGACGATCTTCGAATAGTCGCGCTGGGCGTCGCCGACGTCACGCAACTGCTCGAATTTGACGAGATCGGCCACCGGCATCGCCATGTTGGGGAATTTTGCCAGAAAATCGGCCGGCAGGCTCTCCATGGCCGGCTTGTTCGGCACCTTGTAGTCGATGTTCTGCGCCGCCCAGGCGTGGTTCTTGGCGTCGAGCATGAAGTTGATGAACTGGAAGGCGGCGTCCTTGTTGGCGGAGGCCTTCATCACCACCATCGTGTCGACCCAGAGGTCCGAACCTTCCTTGGGAATGACGTATTTGATCTCCGGCTTTTCGGCGATGCCGTAATTGCACCAGCCGTCCCAGGCCTGCACCATCAGTGCCTCGCCGGACACCAGCTTGGAATAGAAGGTGGTGTCGTCATAGGCGAGCAGGGTCTTCTTGGCCGAGATCAGCAGATCCTTGACCTCGGCCATCTTGGCCGGGTCGGTTTCGTTGACCGAATAGCCCTTGTCGAGCTGGCCGGCGGCCAGCAGCCAGCGGTCGGTCGCCAGCATGGTGGTCTTGCCCTTCAATTCGTCGGAGGGCGCGAGCAGGTCGCTCCAGCTGGCCGGTGCGACCTTCATCAGATCCGAGCGATAGCAGAGGCCGGTGGTGCCCCAGGTGTAGGGCACCGAGAAGGCATTGCCGACATCGTGCGGCAGCTTGGCTGCTTCCGGATAGAGGTTGGCGAGGTTGGGGATCTTGGCGTGGTCGATCGGCTCGGTCAGGCCGAGCTTGTTCAGCACCTCGGCGAAGGGTGAGGAGACAAAGACCACGTCATAGCCCTTGCCGCCGGCGGCGATCAGCTTGCCCATGATCTCTTCATTGGTGGCATGCACCACCACTTCGCCCGAAACGCCGGTTGCGGTCTTGAAGGCGGCCATGGCGTCGGGTGCCATGTAGCCGTCCCAGT
>NZ_RZRW01000273.1:0-7719 GCF_003998745.1 Mesorhizobium sp. M7A.F.Ca.US.014.04.1.1
GTGAACCAGGCCTGCGAGGTCGATGTCGGCGAGGCGGCGACTGTCTCCTATGCCGCGAGCTCGGCGCTGGCCAAGCAGATCGAGGGCGGGGCGCCTGCCGACGTCTTCATCTCGGCCGATCTCGACTGGATGAAATATCTCTCCGACAAGAAGCTGACCAAGCCGGACACCGAAGTGAAGCTGCTCGGCAATCAGATCGTGCTGGTGGCGCCGAAGGACTCGGCGGTCGACACCAGGATCGAGAAGGGTTTCGACCTCGCCAAGCTGATCGGCGACGGCAAGCTCGCCATGGGAGATTTCAAGGCGGTGCCGGCCGGCAAATACGGCAAGGCCGCGCTTGAATCGCTCGGCGTCTGGTCCTCGGTCGAGGGCAAGGTGGCGCAGGCCGAAAACGTGCGCGCGGCGCTGAAACTGGTTTCGACGGGCGAAGCCGCCCTTGGCATTGTCTATGCCACCGACGCGCATGCCGAAAAGGGGGTCAAGGTGATCGGCACCTTCCCGGAGGATTCGCATCCGCCGATCATCTATCCGGTTGCCCAGACCGCCGATTCGAAGGACAAGGATACGCCGGCTTTCCTGAAATGCCTGCAGTCGGCCAAGGCGGCCGCGCTGTTCAAGGATCAGGGATTTACCGTGCTCGCGCCGAGCAACTGAGTTCCAAGGGGCACTATGAACTGGCTGCTGGACCTCACTCCCGACGAATGGAATGCGGTCCGGCTGTCCATCAAGGTGGCAACGGTGGCGATGCTCGCCAGCCTGCCGCCGGGCATCTTGATCGCGCTTCTGCTTGCCCGGGGACAGTTCTGGGGCAAGACGGTTCTCAACGGGCTGGTGCATCTGCCGCTGATCCTGCCGCCGGTGGTGACCGGCTATCTGCTGCTGCTCACCTTCGGCCGGCGCGGTCCGGCCGGTGCCTTCCTGGCCGAGCATTTCGGCATCGTCTTCTCCTTCCGCTGGACAGGTGCGGCGCTGGCTTGCGGCGTCATGGGCTTTCCCCTGATGGTGCGGGCGATCCGGCTGTCGATCGAGGCGGTGGACCGTAGGATGGAAGCGGCGGCGGGAACGCTCGGCGCCAATCCGCTCTGGGTGTTTGCCACCATCACGCTGCCGTTGATCCTGCCCGGGCTGATCGCCGGCGCCATCCTGGCCTTCGCCAAGGCGATGGGCGAGTTCGGCGCCACCATCACCTTCGTTTCCAACATTCCCAATGAGACGCAGACATTGCCGTCGGCGATCTACACCTTCACGCAGGTGCCGGGTGGCGATGAAGGGGCGCTCCGCCTGACGCTGATTTCCATTGTCATCTCCATGGCAGCACTTGTGGCTTCGGAGGTGCTGGCGCGGCGTGTCGGCCGGCGGCTGGACATCGAATGAGCGTTCTCGTCGACATCAGCCATCGGCAGGGCGGTTTCGCCATCGGCGCCCGCTTCGAAAGCGCCGGGCGGCTGACGGCGCTGTTCGGAGCGTCGGGGTCGGGCAAGACGACGCTGATCGGCATGATTGCCGGGCTGATCCGGCCCGACAAGGGACGCATCGAGGTTGACGGCCGTGTGCTGGTCGATACCGGTGCCGGCATTTTCGTGCCGAAGCACAAGCGCCGCATCGGCATGGTGTTCCAGGACGCAAGGCTGTTTCCGCATTTGAGCGTTGCCGGCAATCTTCGCTACGGCCGCTGGTTCACGCCGCCGGCGGAGCGCTACGCCGATATCGATGCCGTCGTCGACCTGCTCGGCATCGGGCCGCTCATGAACAGGCGGCCGGCAAAGCTCTCAGGTGGCGAGAAACAGCGTGTGGCGATCGGCCGGGCATTGCTTGCCAGCCCCAGACTGCTGCTCATGGACGAACCGCTGGCCTCGCTCGACGAGGCGCGCAAGGCCGAAATCCTGCCCTATGTCGAAAGGCTGCGCGACGAGATCAAAATCCCGATCGTCTATGTCAGTCATTCGGTCGCCGAAGTGGCGCGGCTGGCCAGCGACGTGGTGATGCTGGCGCAGGGCAATGTCGTTGCCAGCGGGCCGACCGAGGCGGTGATGCAAAGGCTCGACCTGTTGCCGGCGGAGGAGCGCGGTGAGGGCGGCGCCGTGCTGGACACCAAGGTGCTGCATCACGACGAGAGTTTCGGCATGACCGTGCTCGGCTCGGCTGCGGGCGAGCTCCGGGTGCCACAGCTGGCGATGAAGACAGGTACGCCGGTGCGCATCCGTATCCGCGCCCGCGATGTGATGATCGCCACCGAAAAGCCGAGGGGTCTCAGCGCGCTCAACATCCTGCCGGGAACCATTACCGCGATGAGCCCCGGCGAGGGACCGGCGGTCGAGGTCGGTATCGACTGCAATGGCGCAACCGTGCTTGCCCGCATCACCGAACAGTCGCGGCAGGCGCTGAAGCTTCATCTTGGCGGCAAGGTTTTCGCGGTGATCAAGACGGTGAGCTTCGATCGGGCGAACACCGGCGCCGGCCTGCCCCCCGAGACGGGTGGATGATCCCGCTATGTCTTTTTGGAATAGCGGTTTCGCCAGGGAGCTTCTAGTATGATGTTGGGATGTGACCGCGGAGAGCAAAGATGCCGTCGCTGAGCTTGCGGATAAATCTCGATCCCGACGGGCGCGTCGGGCCGGGCAAGATCAAGCTCCTGGAACAGATCGCCGCCTTCGGCTCCATCTCGGCCGCCGCGCGCGGCATGGAGATGTCCTATAAGCACGCCTGGGACCTGGTCGAGGACATGAACCGGGTATTCGGCAAGCCGCTGGTGGCGGCACAGACCGGCGGCCGCAAGGGCGGCGGCGCACAGTTGACGGCGGTCGGCCTGGCAGTGGTCAGCCGCTTCCGCGCCATCGAGCGCGCGGCGGCGGCCGCGGCAGCGACGCATATGGAGGCGTTGCAGGCGGAGATTGAGGCTGGGTGAGGGAGTAGGGCAGTAGGGCAGTAGGGCAGTAGGGCAGTAGGGCAGTAGGGAGGCATTCGCGTGCTGTCTTCCAACACAAAACGTCATTCACCTACTCCCCTACTGCCTTACTCCCCTATTGCCTTCCTATTCGGGCTTGCGCAGCAAATAGCTGTCCATGATCCAGCCCTTCCGCCGACGAGCTTCCTCTCGAACTTTTTCGATCTTTGCGCCGATGTCACCGATCCTGCCGGAGAGGGTGATCTCGTCTTCCGTTCCGAGATAGGCGCCCCAATGGATGACGACATCCTTGTCGGCCAGCGTGTTGAAGGCGCATTTGCCGTCCAGCAGGACGACCGCGCTGCCGGCATTGTCCGGCATGCCTTCTTCGGTCAGGCGGCGGCCGGTGGTAATGAGGACGGAATCGCCGATGCGGTTCAGCGCCATCTTGTGGCTGGCGGCAAGTGCCTGGACGGCGGTGATGCCGGGGATGACCTCAAGCTCGAACGCCACATCGCCTCGCAGGCGCACGCGCTCAAGGATGCGCAACGCGCTGTCATAGAGCGAAGGGTCGCCCCAGATCAGGAAGGCGCCGCAGCCGTCGCCTGCAATCTCGTCGCGGATCAGGCCTTCGTAAATGGCGGCGATGGCTTCATGCCAGTCATCGACGGTCGAGCGGTAGGAGGGCGCCGGCCCATCTTCTACCGGGAGGTCGCGCACCGGCACGTCGAATTCGACGCGCCGCGACTTCGGATTGGTGACGAAGCGGTCGCAGATCTGACGGCGCAGTTCGGCCAATTCATTTTTTTTCGCGCCCTTGTCGGGAATGAACAGCACATCCGCCTGGTTCAGGCCTGATATGGCCTGAACGGTCATGTGGTCGGGATTGCCGGCGCCGATGCCGATGACGAGAAGCTTGCGCATGGGCGAACTCCTGCCCGATCGGAACCCGTTAGTCCAGACCGCGCTGGCGCGTGTCCAGACCGCGCTGGCGCGTGTCCAGACCGCGCTGGCGCGTGTCCAGACCGCAGTCCATCTCCCTTTGGTGCGTCCGCGGATACGGAAGGGCTTTGAACGCCACATTGAAACGGCTAGGGTCCTGCAGGCATTCCAGCCGAGGGGGCTTCCATGTTGCGATATGTTCTGACCGCCGTGCTGGCCTTGTCGTCCGCACCCGCTTTCGCCAATGATTCGGTTGCCGAACTTGGCACCGGCGGCCTGATCCTGTCGCGCAGCGATGCCGTGGCGATGCAAAGCGAGGACCTTTTCATCTCGCCGGAAAAGGTCACGGTCGACTATGTCTTCCACAACAACACCGATCAGGATGTCCAGGCCATCGTCGCCTTCCCGATGCCCGACATATCGGGCAATCCCGAAGAAATCCCGGCGATTCCTGAAAATCAGAGCGATAATTTCCTCGGTTTCGAGGTGACGATCGACGGTGTCGCCGCAAAGCCGCAGCTCGAGCAGAAGGTGTTGGCGCTCGGCATCGACATCAGCGCTGAGCTGAAGGCGCAAAACGTGCCGTTCTATCCTTTCGGCGATGCGGCGAAGGCGGCGCTGGCGAAGCTGCCGCAAGCGGTTGTCGATGACTGGGTCAACCGCGGCATCATCATCGAGGACACCGGCAGCGACGGCACCGAGACGAGCAAGGTCTACACCCCGTTCTGGCAATTGCGTTCGACCTACTGGTGGCGCTCGACCTTTCCGGCCAACAAGGACGTCCATGTTTCCCACCACTACAGACCGAGCGTCGGCGGCACGTCTTCGGTCAGCTTCTTCTACGACGGCAAATTCCAGGGTCAGTATGCGGCCTACAAGACCCGGTATTGCATGGACGGCACATTCGAAAATGCGGTGCGCAAGGCGGCCAAGGACGACCCTGACGGCTACCCCAAATATTTCGAGAGCCGCATCGCCTATATCCTGACCACCGGCGGCAACTGGGCTACGGGCACGATCGGCAAGTTCAAGCTGACGATCGACAAGGGCAATCCGAAAGCCCTGGTCTCGTTCTGCGGCGACAATGTCAAAAAGACCGGACCGACGACCTTCGAGATGACGGCGGATGATTTCTACCCCGAGCGCGACATCGACATCCTGATCCTCGAGCCGACGGGCGAAAATTGATGCATGTCGCAATCTACGTTGCCATTGCCGAGAACGGCGTGATCGGGCGGGACGGCGGGCTCCCGTGGCGGCTCTCCACCGATCTCAAGCGCTTCAAGGCCGATACGATGGGCAAGCCTATCATCATGGGCCGCAAGACCTATGAGGGCATCGGTCGACCGCTGCCGGGCAGGTTGAACATCGTCGTGACCCGCGACGAGACCTGGCGCGCCGAGGGCGTCGAGGTGGCACATTCGCTCGAAGCCGCGATCCAGCTGGCGACGGTGCGCGGGCGCGGCATGGCCGATGTCGACGAGGTGTGCGTCATCGGCGGCGGCGAAATCTATGCCCAGGCCATGCTGCTGGCCGACCGGCTGCACGTCACCCATGTGCTGGCAGCGGTCGACGGCGACGCGCATTTCCCGCCGATCGATCCCGATTCCTGGCGCATTGTCAGCTCGCAGGACGTCCCAGCCGGGGAAAAGGACAGCCACCCGACGCGCTATTCGGTTTACGAGCGGCGTCGCGAGAGACATTGAACGAAAAAAGAGCCATTGAAGGAAGACAAAGGGTCGCGACTGGACCAAATCGGACGAAGTCGGAAGCGCATCGCGTTGAAAGCGCCCCGTGGCGTGCCTATAGAAGAACAATACTGGATTTTGCGCCGTAATGCCGGCGCTTGAGGGAATTCCAAGCGAAAGGACATTCATGCCCTGGAACGACAAAAGCGGCGGTGGCGGCGGCCCATGGGGTGGCGGCGGCAACAATCAGGGACCCTGGGGGCAGGGTCCAAAAGGACCGAGCGGGCCGCAGGGCTCGCCTCCCGATCTAGAAGACATCATCCGCCGCGGCCAGGACCGGCTGCGGCGCGCTCTTCCGGGCGGCGGCGGCGCGAGCCCGGCTATCTTCGCGCTGATCGCGGCTGCACTTGTGGTGCTGTGGGCGTTCAAGGCGGTTTACACCGTGCAGCCCGATGAGGTCGCGGTCGAACTGCGCTTCGGCAAGCCGAAGACCGAACTGTCGCAGCCTGGCCTGCATTTCCATTGGTGGCCGCTCGAAACCGTCGAGACGGCCAAGATTTCCGAGCAGCTCGTCGATATCGGCGGTGGCGGCGCGACAAGTGGCAATACGTCCGGGCTGATGCTTACCGGCGACCAGAACATCGTCAACGTCCAGTTCTCCGTGGCCTATCAGGTCTCCGACCCGCGCGCGTATCTGTTCGATGTGTCCGATCCCGACGGCATGCTGCGGCAGGTTGCCGAAAGCGCCATGCGTGAAGCCGTCGGCCGCCGGCCGGCGCAGGACATCTTCCGCGACGACCGCCAGGGCATTGCCGCCTCGGTGCGTGAGATCATCCAGACGACGCTGGACGGCTACAAGGCCGGTCTCAACGTCAACGCCGTCTCGATCGAGGATGCGGCACCGCCACGCGAAGTGGCCGATGCGTTCGACGAGGTGCAGCGCGCCGAGCAGGACGAGGACAAGTTCGTCGAGCAGGCCAACCAGTACTCCAATCAGAAGCTCGGGCAGGCGCGCGGCGAGGCCGCACAGATCCGCGAAGACGCGGCCGCCTACAAGAACCGGGTCGTGCAGGAAGCCGAGGGTGAGGCGCAGCGCTTCATCTCGGTCTATGACGAATATGCCAAGGCGCCCGATGTAACGCGCAAGCGCCTCTACCTGGAAACCATGGAGAAGGTTCTGAAGGATTCGAGCAAGGTCATCGTCGAGCAGGGCAACGGGCAAGGGGTCGTTCCCTATCTGCCGCTGCCGGCATTGCAGCCGAAAGCGCCGGCACCGGCCGCCCCCGTTACGGGAGGTAACCAGTGATGGCCAACCGTCTTCCCATCATCGTCGTCGCAGCAGCGGTTATCCTGTTCCTGCTCTATTCGTCGGTCTTCGTGGTCAATGCGCGCCAGCAGGCGCTGGTGCTCAGGTTCGGTGAGATCGTCGACGTCAAGAGCGAACCCGGCATCTACTTCAAGGCGCCGTTCTCGTTCTTCGACGCCGACACCGTGCAGCTGATCGAGAACCGGGTGCTGCGCTTCGATCTCGACAACATTCGCGTCCAGGTCTCGGGCGGCAAGTTCTATGAGGTCGATGCCTTCATCGCCTATCGCATCTCGGATCCGCGGGTCTTCCGCGCCGCGGTGTCCGGTCAGATCGAACTGGCCGAGGCCCGGCTCAGGACGCGTCTCGACGCTGCCTTGCGCCGTGTCTATGGTCTGCGTGATTTCGAGGCAGCACTCTCCGAAGAGCGCGGCGTGATGATGCGCGAGGTCCGCGACCAGCTCAGGCCCGATGCCACATCGCTCGGCCTGCAGATCGAGGATGTCCGCATTCGCCGCACCGATCTCACGGCCGAGGTCTCGCAGCAGACCTTCGACCGCATGAAGGCGGAACGCCTTGCGGAAGCTGCCCGGCTGAGGGCGCGCGGCAATGAGGCGGCACAGCGCATCACCGCCCGCGCCGATCGCGAAGTGGTCGAGATCGTCGCCGAAGCCCAAAAAGAGTCGGAAATCCTGCGCGGCGAGGGCGAGGCCCAGCGCAGCGCCACCTTCGCGGGAGCCTATCAGCGCGATCCGGCTTTCTTCGACTTCTACCGGTCGATGAATGCCTATGGCACGGCGCTGGACAACACCGGAACGACGATGGTGCTGTCGCCGAACTCGGAGTTCTTCCGCTTCTTCCGCAATCCCGACGGCAGCGAGGGATCGGCAAAGCCGGCT
>NZ_RZRW01000274.1:0-7718 GCF_003998745.1 Mesorhizobium sp. M7A.F.Ca.US.014.04.1.1
TTATCGCGAGCAGAACATCATCCTGTCGCCCTTCGACAACGACGTGACGCGCAATTTCTATGCGCGCCGCATGTTCATGGGTGCGCAGGGTCTGGGGCCGCTCGGCCTGATGGAGGGCGATCCGCTCTTGATCCAGGCGGAGCAGAAACTGATCGACCAGGCCGACGAGTTGGTGGTGCTGGTCGATTCCTCGAAATTCCGCAAACGCTCCAGCCTCATCCTGTGCGGCCTGTCGCGCATCGCCACCGTCATCACCGATGACGGCATCGACGATCGTGAAGCCAAGATGCTGGAGACCGCCGGCGTGACGCTGATCGTCGCCCGCACATCCGCAACCAACAAGGAAGAATCTTCACTGCAGGCCTGAGGCCAACTCGCGCTCGCAGCGGCGATGGAATGCAACGCTCAAGGGAGGAAATTCGATGAGCTTCTTGAAGAAATTGATGGTGACGGCTGCATTCTCGGCCGCCATGTTCGTGAATGCCGCCTATGCCGAAAACGTCAAGATCGCGCTGGTGGTGAAGTCGCTCGGCAACGGCTTCTTCGATGCCGCCAACAAGGGCGCCGAAGAGGCGGCCAAGGAACTCGGCGATGTCGACATCATCTACACCGGCCCGACCAAGGCGACCGCCGAAGCGCAGATCGAAGTGGTCAATTCGCTGATCGCGCAGAAGGTCAACGCCATCGCCATTTCGGCCAATGACGCCGACGCTCTGGTGCCGGTGCTGAAGAAGGCCATGGAACGCGGCATCACCGTCATCTCGTGGGATTCGGGCGTCGCCAAGGAAGGTCGCCAGCTTCACCTCAACCCGTCCGACACCGGCCTGATCGGCGAGACCATCATCAAGCTCGCCGCCGACCACCTGCCGGAAGGCGGCGAGGTCGCCATCCTGTCGGCCTCCTCGACCGCGACCAACCAGAACGCCTGGATCGACGCGGCCAAGAAGATCCTGCCGGAGAAGTTCCCCAAGATCAAACTCGTCGCCACCGTCTACGGCGATGACGATTCGGCCAAGAGCACCGACGAAGCCAAGGGCCTGTTGAAGTCCTATCCGAACCTGAAGGCGATCATCGCGCCGACCACCGTCGGCGTCGTTGCCGCCGCCCAGGTCGTCACCGACGAGAACCTGATCGGCAAGGTCAATGTCACTGGTCTCGCACTGCCGTCCGAGTTCAAGAAGTTCATCGACAACGGTTCCAGCCAGGCGGTTGCCCTGTGGAACCCGATCGACCTCGGCTACTCGGCCGTCTACCTCGCCCATGATCTGGCGGTGAAGAAGGAAGAGGCCAAGCCCGGCGCCACGCTGTCGATCGGCCGCGTCGGCAAGGTCACGCTCGACGACACCAACTCGGCTGCAATGGCTCCGCCCTTCCAGTTCGACAAGTCGAACATCGAAAAGTTTTCCAAGATCTATTGATCTGGAGTTCTCTAGAGCTGACGCGGCGGGGCTCACGTCCCGCCGCGGCTTTAAACGAACCTTGTTTCAGGGCTTGATACGACTATGGACACGACAGCCCAACACGGCGCGGTGAAGGAGCGGCCTCCGGCCCCGGCTCCACGCCTGACGCTGTCCGGCATCTCCAAGAGCTTTCCCGGCGTGCGCGCGTTGCACAATGTCAGCCTGTCGCTCTATCCGGGCCAGGTGACAGCGCTGATCGGCGAGAACGGCGCCGGCAAGTCGACGCTGGTCAAGATCATGACCGGCATCTACCAGCCCGACGGGGGCACGATCAGCATAGACGGCCACGCCGTCACCCTGCCCAGCGCGCATGCCGCCTTCGGCCATGGCGTCACCGCCATCCACCAGGAAACCGTGCTGTTCGACGATCTGAGCGTCGCCGAAAACATCTTTCTCGGCCACGCGCCACGCACGCGTTTCGGCACCATCGACTGGCGCACGATGCGCAAGAATGCGCGCGAAGTGCTGGACACCATGCATGCCGGCCATATCGACGCCGACGCGCGGCTGAAGGACCTCGGCATCGCCAACAAGCATCTGGTCGCGGTTGCGCGTGCCATGTCGATCGACGCGCAGATCGTCATCATGGACGAGCCGACCGCCGCGCTTTCCATGAAGGAGATCGAGGAGCTCTTTTTGCTGATCGAATTCCTCAAGAGCGATGGCAAGGCGATCCTGTTCATCAGCCACAAGTTCGACGAGATCTACCGCATCGCCGACCGCTACACGGTGTTCCGCGATGGCGAGATGGTCGGCGAAGGCCTGATCAAGGATGCCGGCCAGAGCCAGATCGTGCGCCTGATGGTCGGCCGCGCGGTCGATCACATCTTCCCGCAGCGCAAGGCCGAGATCGGCGCACCGGTGCTCTCCGTTTCCGGCCTGTCGCATCCGACCGAATTCAACGATATCGGCTTCGAACTGCACAAGGGCGAGATCCTCGGCTTTTACGGCCTTGTCGGCGCCGGCCGCAGCGAGGTGATGCAGGCGATATCGGGCATCACCCGCACCTCAGCCGGCACGATCACGCTGGAAGGCAAGACGATCGCGCCGAAATCGGCTGCGGATTCGATCGATGCCGGCATCGTCTACGTACCGGAAGAACGCGGCAAGCAAGGCGTGGTGATCGGCCTGCCGATCTTCCATAACGTCTCGCTGCCTTCGCTCAAGCGCACGTCGAAATCCGGCCTGCTGCGGCTGTCGGAGGAGTTCGATCTGGCCCGCTCCTACACCGAGCGACTCGACCTCAGGGCCTCTTCGCTCAGCCAGGATGTCGGCACGCTGTCGGGCGGCAACCAGCAGAAGATCGTCATCGCCAAATGGCTGGCGACGTCGCCCAAGGTGATCATCCTGGACGAGCCGACCAAGGGCATCGACATCGGCTCGAAGGCCGCCGTGCACGGCTTCATGGCCGAGTTGGTGGCGCAAGGCCTGTCGGTGATCATGGTGTCGTCCGAGCTGCCCGAAATCCTCGGCATGTCCGACCGTGTCGTGGTCATGCGCGAGGGGCTAGTCGCGGCGGTCTACGACAACAAGGGGCTGGACGCCGAGACGCTGGTTCGGACGGCAGCGGGGATCGCGGCATGAAGGCTTTCCTCAAATACCGCGAAATCTGGCTGGCTGCTGCCATCATCGTCTTGATCGGGCTGATCTCGACGCGTTTTCCGGCCTTCGCCGATCCGGCCAATCTGCGTCAGGTGTTCAACGACACCTCGATCCTGATGATCCTGGCGCTTGGCCAGATGGTGGTCATCCTGACCCGGTCGATCGACCTGTCGATGGCGTCCAACCTCTGCTTCACCGGCATGGTGGTGGCGATGCTGAACGCCGCGCATCCGGCGATCCCGATCCCGCTGCTGATCGTCATTGCGCTGGTCGTCGGCCTGGTGCTCGGCGCCATCAACGGCCTTTTGGTCTGGCGGCTGAACATCCCCTCGATCGTGGTGACGTTGGGCACGCTGACCATCTATCGCGGCGCCACCTTCGTCCTGTCCGGCGGTGCCTGGGTCAATGCCGACAAGATGAGCCCGGAGTTCATCGGCTTCCAGCGCGCGGCCTTCCTCGGCATTCCGGTGCTGTCGTGGATCGCCATCCTGGTCATTGCGCTGTTCTTCGTTGTGATGACACGCACCGCGCTCGGCCGCTCGATCTACGCAATCGGCGTCAACCCGACGGCGTCGGTCTATGCCGGCATCGATGTCGGCCGGACGAAATTCATCGTCTTCTGCATCTCCGGCATGATTGGCGGCCTGTCGGGCTATCTCTGGATCTCGCGCTACGTGATCGCCTCGGTCGAGGTCGCCAATGGCTATGAGCTCAACATCATCGCCGCCTGCGTCATCGGCGGCATCTCGATCGCCGGCGGCATCGGCTCGGTCGGCGGCGCGGTATTAGGGGCGCTGTTCCTCGGCATCATCTCCAACGCGCTGCCGGTCATCAACATCTCACCCTTCTGGCAGATGGCGATTTCGGGCAGCGCAATCATTCTGGCCGTCGTGCTCAATGCGCGCGGCGAGCGCCAGCAAGGCCGCATCATCCTCAGAAAGGTGGAGGCGTGACCGACAGCCCTGCCCCGCGCCACATTCCCGACCGGCTCGACAAGCCGCTGCGTTCGGCGATCTTTTCCTGGGAAGCGCTGCTGGTCGTGGTGGCCGTCGCCATCTTCGCCATCAACAGCTTCGCCTCGCCCTATTTCCTCGATCCGTACTCGCTGTCCGATCTGACCTTCAATTTCACCGAGAAGGGCCTGATCGCCTTCGCCATGGCGCTGCTGATCATCTCGGGCGAGATCGATCTGTCGGTGGCCGCCATCATTGCGCTGGCGTCGACCATGATGGGCATGGCGGTGCAGGCCGGCGCCGGCACGCCAGTGCTGGTGGCAATCGGCATCGTTGTCGGGCTCGGCTGCGGCGCCTTCAACGGTCTGCTGGTGACAAGGCTCGGCCTGCCCTCGATCGTCGTCACCATCGGCACGATGAGCCTGTTTCGCGGCATCGCCTTCATCATCCTCGGCGACCAGGCCTACAAAGGCTATCCCTCAAGCTTCGCCTTCTTCGGCCAGGGCTATGTCTGGTGGGTGGTGTCGTTCGAGCTGGTGCTGTTCCTGATCGCGGCTGTCGTCTACTGGTTCCTCTTGCACCGCACGAGTTTCGGCCGACGCGTCTTCGCCATCGGCAACAATCCGGTCGCTGCGCAATTTTCCGGCGTGCGCGTCGGCCGCACCAAGTTCATCCTGTTTTGCCTGACCGGGCTGATGTCGGGCATCGCCTCGGTGCTGATCACCTCGCGCCTCGGTTCGACGCGGCCCTCGATCGCGCAGGGTTATGAACTCGAAGTCATCACCATGGTGGTGCTCGGCGGCGTCAGCATCCTCGGTGGCGCCGGCAGCATTCTGGGCGTCGTGCTCGCCGCCTTCATCATGGGGCTGGTGACCTTCGGGCTCGGCCTGCTCAATGTGCCGGGCATCGTCATGTCGATCTTCATCGGCCTGCTGCTGATCATCGTCATCGCCTTGCCGATCGTCTGGCGGCGGCTGCGCGGAGGGCGTTGATGGCCGAGAAATACGCGTTCAAGATGAAGCTGAAGCCCGGCATGAAGGCAGAGTACAAGAAGCGCCATGACGAGATCTGGCCGTCGCTGGTCGCGCTGCTGAAGCAGGCCGGCGTCTCCGATTATTCCATCCATCTCGACGAGGAGACCAATATCCTGTTCGGTGTGCTGTGGCGGCAAGACGACCACCGCATGGACGAATTGCCCGGGCATTCGGTGATGCAGCGCTGGTGGGCCCACATGGCCGACATCATGGAAACCAGGCCGGACAACGAGCCGGTGGCCGTGAAGCTGGAAACAATGTTCCATATGGCATGACTGCGATGCGCCACATCGCCGTCATCGACATAGGCAAGACCAACGCCAAGGTGGCGCTGGTCGACCTCGCTGCGTTGAGCGAGGTGGCGCTGCGCCGCATGGCGAATGCGCCGGTGCGGCAGGCGCCTTACCCACATCACGATGTCGAGGCCTTGTGGGCATTCATCCTCGAAAGCCTTGCCGGCCTCAACCGCGAACAGCGCATCGACGCCATTTCGATCACCACCCATGGCGCGACCGGCGTGCTGGTCGACGCGGCGGGTGAACTGGTGCTGCCGGTGCTCGACTATGAGTTCGACGGCCCCGACGGGATGGCCGAGGATTACGACGCGATCCGCCCGCCTTTTGCCGAGACCGGCACGCCGCGCCTGCCGCTCGGCCTCAATCTCGGAGCACAATTCTTCTGGCAGCAGAAGAGCTTCCCGGCGGAATTCGCCAGGGCCGCGGCGCTGCTGATGTACCCGCAATACTGGGCCTTGCGCCTGACCGGCATCGCCGCCAACGAGGTCACCTCGCTCGGCTGCCACACCGACCTGTGGAACCCGTGGACAGCGGATTTTTCATCCCTGGTCGAGAGGCTGGAGTGGCGAAGCCTGACGGCGCCGGTGCGGCCAGCCGGGGACCGCCTCGGCCCGATCCTGCCCGCTGTTGCGGTGCGAACCGGACTCGATCCGCAAACGCCGGTGTTCTGCGGTCTGCATGATTCCAACGCGTCGCTGCTGCCGCATCTGCTGTCCGACAAACCGCCTTTCTCGGTGGTCTCGACCGGCACCTGGGTGGTGTCGATGGCGGTCGGCGGCAAGCAGATTGTGCTGGATGCGGCGCGCGACACGCTGGTCAATGTCAACGCGCTCGGCGATCCCGTTCCCTCTGCGCGCTTCATGGGTGGCCGCGAGTTTTCGGTGCTGACAAAGGATCAGCCGGAGCCGTGGACCGAGGATGATGTCGGCGCCGTGCTGGCGCGAAAGATGCTGCTGCTGCCGTCGACCCAGCAAGGTTCGGGGCCGTTCCCGCACCATGCCGCGGCATGGCTCAACGCCGACGGCATCAACAAAGGCCAGCGCTTTGCCGCCATCTCATTCTATCTGGCCCTGATGACGGCGACCTGCCTCGACTTGATCGGTGCCGACGGCCCGACCACGGTCGAAGGCCCCTTTGCCCGCAACCGGCTCTTTGTCGGCATGCTGGCGGCAGCCACGGCGCGCGCCGTGGTTGCGTCGGAGGCCGCCACCGGCACCAGCATCGGCGCGGCGCTGCTGGCATGCGATCGGCCGGCGACGCACGGCAAGGGCGAAAGAATAGAACGGCCTATAGACCCAGCATGGGTCGACTATGTCAGCGCATGGCGGGCGGCAGTGGAAGTGCAGGGCTGATCAGAGAATCCGTTTGCCGAAGGCAGACATGACGAAGTTGACCGCGTCGGTGCCGATCCGCGGCTCCAGATCCGCCGTCAGGCCCGAAACATCCATCGACAGCAAGCCGCCGGAGAGCGCGATCGCCTCCATCGCCTGATGTGTTTCGCGCACGGTCAGCCCACCGGAGCCCGCAGCCCAGCCGGCGAATTCGGTCGCGGTCGGCGAATAGCTGACATGAAAGCCTTGCGTGCCTGATGTGGCGATACGGATCGCTTCATGCATCAGGTCGCGCATGCCCATGGCGTCGATATCGGTCATGGTGAAGGCGGAGACGCGCGAATCCTTCAGCACCCGCGCCTCGGCCGGATCGGCGTGGCGCAAGCCGACGATGACGACATTCTCCGGCGACAGTTGCGGCTGCAGGGCGCCCGCCTTGTGGTCGAGGCCAAGCGATCGCGCCAGGACCGAGCCTTCCGGCAGGTCGATGCCGTCCTCGTCCTCAGGCATCAGGGCGGCGATGGAATCGATCCAGATCAGGCCGAAGGAATGCGTGGCGCGCGCCGTTGCGGTCAGAGCCTTATGCGCGACGCGACGGTCGGTGCCGGCGGCCAGCCGGATCAGCCCCGATGGCGGCCGCTCGACATCGGCGAGTTCCACGACATCGAAATTCATCGCCTCCAGCCGCGCGCCGGTGCCTTCCCGGGCCAGGATGCCGGCAGCCCCCGGCCCGGCGGAGATCTGCACCATCTTGCGGCCGGAAAAATCCTCGACATCGTGCATCGGGGCCTTCTCGACATATTCCGAGGTCATCGCCAAAAGCATGGCGCCATAGCTCATGCGGAAGGCGACGCGGTCGCCGACGGCCAGCGGCGGGTCGGCATCGGCGACATCCAAAAGCAGATGGTCGCTGGAGGCGCCCAGCACCCGGATCCCCCTGGCGATCGGCGTCAGCCCCTCGACCAGCACGTCCTCGCGGCCGATATTGGCGATGGCGCGCAGCCTATCGCCCTCGTCGGGGAAGACCGGCTGGGTGCCGAAG
>NZ_RZRW01000275.1:0-7700 GCF_003998745.1 Mesorhizobium sp. M7A.F.Ca.US.014.04.1.1
ATGTCCCACTCCCGCGCCATCATGAGCGCCCGCCCCCGGCTGAAGATGGGCGACAGCGACGATCAATTGCGCAGCGAGGTCTCCTATCTCTGGGAAATCGCGCTCGGCATCGAGGAAGGCAATCTTTCGGCCGCCGAAAAGCGGCTGCGCCAGGCGCAACAGGCGCTGCAGGACGCCATCAAGAATGGCGCCAGCGACGCTGAAATCGAAAAGGCGATGAAGGAACTGCGCGAGGCGATGAACCAGTTCCTGCAGGAATTCGCGGAGCGCGCCAAGCAAAATCCCAACGCCCCGCAGATGCAGCAGAATGGCCAGGAACTGCGCCAGAGCGACATCGATCGCATGATGGACCAGATCGAGAACCTGGCGAAGTCCGGTGATCGCGACAAGGCCCAGCAATTGCTGTCGCAACTGCAGGACATGATGAACAATCTGCAGGCCGGCCGTCAGCAGCAAGGCGGCCAGCAGGACAGCGAGATGCGCCAGCAGATGGACAAGTTGGGCGAGATCCTGCGCCGTCAGCAGGAGATGATGAACGACACCTTCCGCATGGATCAGATGCAGCGCGGCGAGCGCCAGCGCGGGCAGAACCGTGACGAGCAGCTCGGCGAAGGCGGCCAGGACGAGGACAGACCCGGCGTCGGCGAAGACCGCGATCCGCTCGCCCGGCAAAAGCCGATGACGCCCCAGGAATTCGCCGATGCGCTGAAACAGCTGCAGCAGGGCCAGGGCCAGTTGCAGAGCGACCTCGAACAGCTGAAGAAGGGCCTCGAAGGCATGGGTATGGAGCCCAATGAAGGATTTGGCGAGGCCGGCAAGTCCATGGGCAATGCCGAACAGGCACTCGGCGAGGGCGAAGGCGATGCGGCCGTCGGCCATCAGGGCCGGGCGCTGGAAGCGCTGCGCAAGGGCGCCAAGGACATGATGAAGCAGATGCAGGCCATGCAGGGCGACCAGGGTGGCGGCGAGGAAGGCGGCCGCCAGCAGAACGCCGATCGCGATCCGCTCGGCCGGCCGCGCGCCAGCCAGGGTCCCGATTTCGGCGATTCGGTGAAGGTGCCCGACGAGATCGACGTCCAGCGCGCCCGCCAGATTCTGGAAGCGATCCGCAAGCGGCTCGGCAATGCGCTCAGCCCTGACATCGAACGCAGCTATCTGGAACGGCTGCTCGAGCTGAAATAGAGCAATTCCAGGAAATGTGTGAAGCGGTTTTCCGTCCGGAATTGCGAAAAAACAAGGGGATTGCCGCCCCCGTCCATCCCACCTGAAAACCCTCTCGCACGGTTGCACCACCATGCCCAGACTTGGCGCCGTCACACCCATCCTGCGCATCTTCGACATTGCCAAGGCGCGTGAATTCTATGTCGGCTTCCTCGACTTCAAGGTGCAGTGGGAACATCGCTTCGCCGACGACGCGCCGCTCTACATGGCGATCGGCCGCGACGGCTGCGTCCTGCATCTCAGCGAACATCATGGCGACGGTGCACCCGGCATCGCCCTGCGCATCGAGGTCGAGGACATCACGGCTCTTCATGGCGAGCTGACCGGCAAAAACTACCGCTTCGCCAGGCCAGGCGTGGAAGAGACGCCTTGGAAGACCCGCGAGGTATCGGTCGCCGATCCGTTCGGCAACAGGCTGCATTTCTACGAGGATGCCGCCGGCTGACTGAGCCTGTTGACGAAGGCTTCGCGGATCGCATCCTGCATGCCGTCGATCGCCTCGCCTGACGCGTTCGGGTTGCGGTGCATCACCACGTTCGAGGAATCGATGGCGCCGAATCCGTCCGCCGTGGTCAGTTCACGACAGCCGTCCGGAATGTTGCTGCGCGAGATCGGCGCGATCGCCAGTCCGGAGGTGACGGCGAGCTTGAGGCCGCCGGTGGTGTCGCTGGTATAGGCGACACGATAGGCAAGATCGCGCTGCTCCAACGATTTGATGGCGAAGTCCTTGCACCAGCCGGCCCGGTTGTAGAGCGCGATCGGCACCGGCTGTTCCTCATGCATGTGATGCAGGGACGATGTCACCCACACGGTCGGGTCGTGCATCAGCACTTCGCCGCCGGCGGGATCCTGCCATTCGAACACCACGCACAGATCGAGCTCGCCGGCAGCGAGCGCCGCCATCTGTGCCCCGGAATGGGCATAGCGCACGGTGACCTCGACCTGCGTATGACGCTTCGAGAAAGCGCCGAGCGCGCGCGATAGGATGGCGTGGCCATATTCCTCCGGAATGCCGATGCGCACCGGCCCGCCAAGCGGCGCTGCCGCCATCGATGCCGACGTCTCGTCGAGCAGCGAGACGATGCGGCGGGCGTTGACGATGAGTTCGCCGCCGCGCCGCGTCAACGCGACGCCGCGCGAACCGCGCTCGAACAGGCTGGCGCCGATCAGATCTTCGAGCTTCTTCATCTGCATCGACACCGCGGATTGGGTGCGGCCGGCCTGCTCCGCCGCCTTGGTGAAATTGCCGGTCTCGGCAATCGCCACGAAGGTGCGCAGGAGGTCGCTGTCGAGGGTCGGCCGCATGAAATCCGCCATAAGAGAATTTGATTGCTGGCATCATTCCAATTCGTTTGCAACATGTCAAACGGCGGATGATAGTCGCCTCACCCATTGGATATGCGGCTGCGAAATCAGCCGCGGACCAATCAAGAGTCCTCACTCGTGCCCGCTGCCCGAAACGGTGGCGGGTTCTTTTTACCCCGCAGGCGGCAGCTTCGGATCGTACGCGCAGGAGCCTGGATGCAGATGCAAAATCGGATGGTGGGCGGCATCCTGAGCCTGTGCCTCGGCGTGCTGGTCTTTTCGCTGCAGGATCCGCTCGTCAAAGCCGTGTCGAGCGGTTATCCAGTGACCGAGGTGATGGCGATCCGCTCGATCGTCGCTCTGCCGATCCTCATCGTTCTGGTCCATGCTGATGTTGGCTTGCGGGCGATCCTGTCGAAGCGATTCGGCATGCTGACGGTGCGCGCCTTCATCCAGTTCACCTCCTATACGATGTACTACCTGGCCATCGCCGCCTTGCCGCTTGCCGATGCGGTGGCGCTTTATTTCATGGCGCCGCTGTTCATCATGGTGCTCGCCGGGCCCTACCTTGGCGAGCGCGTCTCCTGGCAGACACTGGCAACCGTGCTGATCGGCTTGTTCGGCGTCCTCGTGATGCTGCGCCCCGGCGCAGGGCTGTTCGACTGGGCAGCGCTGCTGTCGCTGGGCTCGGCGGCGCTCTATGGTTTTTCGCAGCTGATGGCCCGCAAGATCGGCGACACCGAATCGTCCACCGTGATGGCCTTCTATCAGAACGGCGCCTATCTGGTTGGCGCCGCCGTGGTTGCCGGCGCGTTTCACCTTGCCGGCATAACCCACGCCGTCCACCCCAGCTTGGAATTCCTGGTACGGCCATGGCTTTGGCCGACGCTGCCGGATTTTCTAAAGATGGCCGCCTGCGGCTTCGTCGCCTCCGCCGGCATGATCCTGCTGTCGCAGGCTTACCGGATGGCGCCGGCCAACCGCGTTGCCACCTTCGAATATACCGGCATCCTGTGGTCGCCGCTGTGGGGTTTCCTGTTCTTCGCCGAGGTGCCGCGGTCGACGACCGTGATCGGTGCCGCCTTGATCATCGGCGCCGGCCTGCTGGCGCTCAGCACCGAACGGCGCAAGAGTACTCCACCTGTGCTCGCTGCCGCCGACCCAGCCTGATCAGGCGAAGCAGATCAGCGCCCGTTCGACGCGCGAGCGGATTTCAGCCAGCGTGAAAGGCTTCTGCACGACATCGAGGATGATGCCGTTCAATTCCTCGGCGCGCTCGCGCTGGTCGGCATAGCCGGTCATCAGCACGATCTTGATGGCGGGAAACAATGTCGCCGCCGCTATCGCCATCTCGATGCCGTCCATCTCCGGCATGCGGATATCGGAGACGACGAGATCATAGCCGCCACGCGCGGCCTGGATCAGCGCAAGCCCCTGCGCGCCATCCGCCGCGATATCGATTGTGTGCCCGGCGCGTTCAAGCGCGCGGGCGGCCAGGGTGCGGACGGACTCATCGTCCTCGACGATCAGAAGCTTTGCCATGGCCGGCATATTTGGCCGCCAAAAGTTGACTTTTCCTGAAAGCGCTGAGGATCAGCAAACCTTTTTGCTGCCGCTCAGGCATCCCCTTTGACGACACCGACAAAGGGCAACTCGCGAAAGGCATGGGCTACATCCATGCCGTAGCCGACGACGAAATAGTCGGGGCAGTCGAAGCCGACATAATCGGCATTGAGTTCGGTCTGGCGGCGCATGCGCTTGTCGAGCAGCACGGCGATCGAACAGCTCTTGGCGCCCCGCGACAGCATCAGCTCGCGGGTGAAGCTCAGCGTCTTGCCCGATTCGAGAATGTCGTCGATCAGCAGCACGTCGCGGCCAGCGACCTCATTGTCGATGTCGCGCAGCACCCTCACCTCGCCGCTGCTGGTGCCGGCGCCATAGCTGGAGATGAAGATGAATTCGACCTCCGGCGACAGGCCGACATCGTGCATGGCGCGGATGAGATCTGCGGCGAAGATGAACGACCCCTTCAGCACCGAGATCACCAGGAGGTCATGGTAGTCGTGTCCGGCAATCTCCTTGGCGAGTTCGAGATTGCGCCGCGCGATCGCCGATGCAGAAAACAGGACTTCGATGTCCTTGCCGCGTACAATTGGCATTTTTCGCCCCGCTGATTTCTTGCCTAAACGCGTTCACGCCCAGCACGTGTTGAGATTCAGGTCAGGCTGAGTCGAAAACGGTGGTTTCCGAGAACCGGAGCGGAGCGTACTGAAGTACGTGAGCACCGGAAGCGCAGGAAACCGCCGTTTGCGGCCAGTCTCACCTGAATATCAGCACACGCTATTCGGCGAAGGTGACCGATACAGTTCTTACACCGTTTCTAGGCACGTCGAGCCGGCTGGCAAAGCCGAATCTTTCGCCAGAGGCCAGCGAACGGCCGGATGTCCCCAACGTATAGCGGGTGATGTGCCCGTCATTGCCGGTCACCCGGATTTCAAGCGGCGGCAGCTGCGCCGGTTTGGCGCCGTCATTGGCGGCCTCGCCATCGACGAACAGCGCAGGGTTCGGTCCGGAAGCATCGACGCGTGACGTGACGCCCGAAATGCTGAGCGCCGACGCTTGCGCGCTGGACAGGAACGGCACCTGGCGCACCAGCGCGTGCCCGCCGGAAACCCAGAAGGCGGCCAAGGCAGCGCCGATGCCGGCGATCCAGAAGATCGGCCCGCCGCGCGAGGCTGGCGGCCGCTCCGGCGGGGCTTCGGGCTTGCGCAGCATGTCCATGCCCTCGATGGGTGGCATCACGATCGCACGCGGCAGCGGCGAAACGCTTTCCACGGCAGGTGCAGGGCGCGGCATCACCACGTAATCGGCATCGACGATGTCGGCGGCCGAACCGCGCATGAACCGGTCCGCCGCGGCAATTGCCGTCGGATCGGTCATGATTTCGCCGGAAACCGGGCGCGCGGTTCGATCGTCAGCCATCATGGCCCCAGCATTGCAGCACGTGTTCGCTTTTCGTTTCTTTTGCGTAAACACAAATGGTTAACGCTTCCCCACCGGAGCCCTCGTGACGAGTCGAAAGAGCCTAGGAATTAACCGCCGGTTAACCATGCCGGCCGATGGTCTTTACCCAGAACAGGCCGGCTCACTGCCGTGCCGAATTTCAGGTCGTCGAAATTGATTCGCTTCGAAAATGTCGGCCTCCGCTATGGCATGGGTCCGGAAATCCTCCGCGACATCTCCCTGCACATTCCGGAGCGCTCCTTCCAGTTCCTCAGCGGGCCTTCGGGCGCCGGCAAGACGACCTTGCTGCGCCTGCTGTTCATGTCGCTGAAGCCGACGCGCGGGCTGATCACCATCTTCGGCAAGGATCGCTCCCGCATTTCCCGCACCGAGCTGCCGCATCTCAGACGCCGGATCGGCGTGGTGTTCCAGGATTTTCGGCTGCTCGACCACATGACCACCTATGAGAACGTCGCGCTGCCGCTGCGCGTGCGCGGGCGCGAGGAGGCGAGCTACCGCACCGATGTCACCGAGCTGTTGAAGTGGGTCGGGCTGGGCGAACGCATGCATGTGCTGCCGCCGGTTCTGTCCGGTGGCGAGAAGCAGCGCGCCGCGATCGCGCGGGCGCTGATCGAGCAGCCGGAAATCCTGCTCGCCGACGAACCGACCGGCAATGTCGATCCGCCGCTGGCGCGACGCCTGCTGCGGCTGTTCATCGAACTCAACCGTCTCGGCACCGCCGTGGTGATCGCCACCCACGATCTCGGCTTGATGGAGCAGGTCGACGCGCGCCGCATGATCCTGGCCGGGGGAAGGCTGGACATCTATGACTGAACTGTCCGCCGAACATTTTGTGGAAAGGGAGCAGGACGCCGAGGCGACCGAAGCAAAGCCGCGCGCCCAGCGCAGGATGGCGCCGATCGTGCCGGCGCAGAACATCGCCGGCCGGGCGCTGGTGCTGGTCATCGCCATCATGACCTTCCTGTCCTGCCTGACTTTCGGCGCGGTGACGCTGGTGCGCGACACAGCGTCCGTCTGGGAGAACCAGATTTCACGTGAGGCAACGATCCAGATCAAGCCGGTCGACGGCCTCGACATGGAAGCAGCCCTTACCCAGGCCTCGCAGATCGCCGGCGAATTCCCCGGCGTCAAGGCGACCCGGATCATCGACCGCGAGGCGACCGCGCGGCTCCTTGAGCCCTGGCTGGGCTCGGGCCTCAACATCGACGAATTGCCGGTGCCGCGACTGATCATCGTCACCATCGACGAGAACAGCCCGCCCGATTTCGCCGCCATACGCGCCGCGATCACCCCGAAACTGCCGAGCGCATCGCTCGACGATCACCGCACCTGGGTCGACCGGCTGGTAGCGATGGCCCGCACCACGGTGACCATCGGCATTGCCGTGCTGGCGCTGATGCTGTCGGCGACGGTGCTGACGGTGGTGTTCGCGACGCGCGGCGCCATGGCCGGCAACGGTCACATCATCGAAGTCCTGCATTTCGTCGGCGCCGAGGCACGCTTTATCGCGCGCGAATTCCGCCGGCATTTCCTGGTCACCGGCATGAAGGGAGCGGCGGCCGGCGGTGCCGCCGCAGTGCTCGTGTTCATCGTCTTTTCCTGGTGGTCGTCGCGCAATATGGCGACGCCGCAGGCCGACCAGGCGACCGCCCTGTTCGGCAATTTCGCCATCGGTTCGGCAGGCTATCTCGGTGTCGTCTTGATGGTGCTGGTGATCGGCGGACTGACGGCGGCAACCTCGCACGCCACCGTCGTTGCCTATCTCAGCGACATCGATGTCCGCCAACCGGATGCAGGCTAATTCATGTCGCCCAAAAGTGGGAACCGGTTTTGGGACAACGACATGGATAAAACAGGGTGATCACGAATAGAGAATTCGCGTAACGCAAAGTGCGTCTTTTACCTACCCAAGGCCGCATTTCAGGATTAACCATATGGCGATGGACGCGCGGGATTCGACCGGTACGGCTGGGCAGATGCCAGTGGTGGTTGCACGTTCGCATGACCGCCGCGCTGTGAGCCGTCTAAGAGCCACGCTGCGCCTGTCCGCCCTCTCCGTCCTCATCCTTGCAACTTTGTTTGCCGGCGGTTTCGGTTGGTTCGCCAACAAAGTCAGTCACCTTACGACGCCCGCCCATCCGGCCCGGGCA
>NZ_RZRW01000276.1:0-7686 GCF_003998745.1 Mesorhizobium sp. M7A.F.Ca.US.014.04.1.1
GTTGAGCTCGTGCGACACACCGGCCAGCAACGAACCCATCGCCGCCATCTTCTCGTTCTGGTGCAGCTTCTCGCGTTGCCGGCCGATTTCCTCCTCGGCGCGCAATTTGTCGCGCAGGTCGCGGATGGAGCCGAAGATCAGGCGGCGGTCGGCAACCCGCATCTCGGTGGCCGTCAGCTCGATCGGGAACACTTCGCCGGCGGCATTCTGGGTCACCGTCTCGAGCCGCTGGCCGACCATCGGCGCGCCGCGGCCGGACATGTATTCGGCTCCTGAGGCATAGCCCTTGCGGTAGTAGATCGGCACGATCGTATCGAGCAGGTCCTTGCCGAGGATGTCGCTGCGCTGGAAGCCGAACATCTTCTCGGCGGCCGGATTGAATTCGATGATCGAGCCGGTCTCGTCGATGACGACAATGGCGTCGAGCGAGGCCTGCAGCATGGTGCGGCGAATGACCTCGCTGGCGTGGGCGTCGGAGGGCGAGCGCTCTATGGCGTCGCCGATGGCCAGCGCGATGATGTGCAGCGTCGCCTCTTCCTCGTCGGTCCATGCACGCTCGTTGATGCAGTCATTGACCGCCAGCGTGCCCCAGAGATGGCCGTGCGCGAAGACCGAGACCGAGAGGAACGATTTGATGTTCTGCTTCTCGAAATCGGTCCTCAGGAAGCCTTCGAGGTCGCGCGTATGACCGGCGAAGATCTTGCCTTGCCTCTCGTCCTCGGCAAGCCGCTCCAGCAGCGGGTCGGAATTGACGATCGATTGCATGATGACGGTCGGTGATGCCAGTTCGCCGCCGAAAAGAGGGTCGATCCAGTAGGCGGCGACGGATTGGGCGAAGCCCTGGCCAGGCAGTTCGCGCAAGCGAAACAGGATGCCGCGCTGGCAATCCATGGCCCGGCAGAGCGTTTCCAGTATGCCGTCCATCTCGCGCTGCCAGTCGCCGGCCTCGCGCAGCCGGCGAACGACGCGCACGGCCGCCATCGCCGCGCCCTGCCTGAACCCTTGCATATCGGTGCTTGCTGCTTCAGCGATCATCTTGTGCTGTCATTCCGGAGTCGCGCCAATTCGGCCGGCGAGCAACTACATCCTTCTGGCCCGGTGCTCAGTTGCCGTCGCCGGCCGGCAGCGAGAAGATATAGCCCTCGCCGCGCACCGTGCGCAGGAATTTCGGATTGGCGGGATCGGCCTCGATCTTTTTGCGCAGCCGCATGATGCGAATGTCGACCGCGCGTGACGATTCCGGATCTTCGGTGAAACCGATCGCCTCGGAGATAGCGGCGCGGCTCAGCAGCCGGTTGGCGCGGGTGAGGAAAATCTCCAGCACGTCGAACTCGCTCTTGGCCATGTCGATCACCACGCCATTGGCGCCGGTGACCAGCCTGCCGTCGAGATCGGCCTGGAAGGGGCCGAAGGCAACGGAACGGCGATCCGCCCCGGCCCTCTTGTCCTGCAGCTCTTTGGGCTGGGGAACCCGGCGCAACACGCTGCGCACCCTGGCCAGCACCTCGCGCAATTCGTAAGGCTTGACGATGTAGTCGTCGGCACCGAGTTCCAGCCCGACAATGCGGTCGAGCGCGGTGCCGGCCGCGGTCGCATAGATGATGCCGATCGGCAGTTTCGAACGCAGCCAGCGGCCAAGCGAGAGGCCGTCCTCGCCGGGCATGGCGATGTCGAGAATGGCAAGATGAAACGACTGCGTTTCAACGAGGCTGCGCGCGGCGGCCGCACTTTCAGCGGTGGCCACGTCATATCCGGCGGCGCCAAGGTATTCGGCGACAGCGTCCCTCAGGTCGGGCTCATCCTCGACGATGACAATTCTTGCCCGCACGATGCTTTCGCTCCCACTTTCAGTGGAAAGTAGATTGGGTATAAACATCATGTCCAGCACTCATATCGGGGTTGCCAGGGAACGGTTGGAAAACATGGCCGCACGATCCGTCATTGCGCTCGTTTCGGTAGCCGAAGTGGTCGCGACCGAACTCGCCGACCATCTTGAACGGCGCGGCCATGACGTGCATCAGGCACGCCAGCCCTGGGAGGCCGAATCGCTGCTGTCGGGAAAGGGCATCGACGTCGTCGTCGTCGGCGACAGCCTCAGCCAGGCGGAGGGGCGGGACCTGCTCAGACGTTATGGCGGCCAAGGAGGAGGCGGTGAGGGCGGACCGGATTTCATCCTGATCTGCCGCCCGGCCGATCTTGTCGACAAGGTGCTGGCGCTGGAGCTTGGTGCGGCCGACGTCATCGAGAGCCCGCTCAATGTCCGTGAACTGGCCGCCCGTGTCGGCGGCCTGCTTTCGCGCCGCGGCAGGGGCACCCAGGAACTGATCGTGCTGGAGAACGCGACCGTCGATCTGAGATCGGCGATGGTCATGCATCGCTCCGGCACGGAGGAACAGCTTTCGCCCGGTCAGGTGGCGCTGCTCAGGCTGTTCCTGGCCAGTCCGCGCAAGGTTTTGACGCGCGACGACATCATCGCCGCGGCGCCGGCCGAAAACGCCGATGCCTTCGATCGCTCGATCGATTCGCGCATCGTGCGGCTGCGCCGCAAACTCGACACCGAAACCATCACCACCATACGCGGCGCCGGCTACCGGTTCGATCCGCCGCGGCAATTCGCGGACTGATTGCCGGGCACTGACGCAGTCTCTGGTTTCGGGCATCGGATTTTCCATCTCCGGCCCCGACGCTCTTGGCGCTCAGCGTACCAGCAGAAGCGATGGACCCACCGGCATGTCACTGCCCATGGTCAGCTCGCCAGCGTGGGCGCGGTCCCTGAGCAGCACGGTGGCAAGGCCGGCAAAGCCGAGCAGGCCCTGGGCGTAAAGCAGTGCGGAAAGCACCGAAGCGGCAAATTTCGTTTTCATCGTACCAATTCCCCAAAATGGTTTGTTGCGGGTCGCTTCAGGATACCCCCGAAGCGCCCGCGCCGCCCACGGAACCCCCCGTCTCGGCGCGGGCCTTCGGTCCTCTCGGCAGCAAGTTGCCGGAGGCGCCGCGCAAACCCGTCAGCCTAAGGCCGACCCGCCAGAGGGCCTTTAGCCGGGCGATGCGCAGGCTGGAAACAATCCAGACCGTGGCGAAAAACAGTGCGGCGTGCAGGGTCGAAATCTCGCCTGAAGTCATCGCGCCGAGGCTTGTCAGCGGGGTGCCGGCAACCATGCCGACGCCGCCGATGACCGCTGCCGCGATGCTGATCCTGAAAAGCCAGGACAGCGCGTTCGATTTCGTTCCCATGTTCGTTACCGGCTGTTTTCGTTGCGTCAACTTTGCTTGCGGCCCGTATCCGGATCATGCCGCTTGAAACCTCGCTTTGTTGCAGTTCGGTTTCGAGATCTACGGCGGTCCTTTCGAATACTGCTAATTTGCACTTTCGTTTAGCGACGGATACCCATGTTCCTGACCTTGGTCTTGCTATGGTCTCGCTGGCGGGCCACCGACGGCTCTAATGGGGTTGGCGTTTGTTAACCAGTGGAAACAGATTCGAAACACAAATGAGCATTTTGCGAAATCTCTCCGAAACATGACGTTGGGATAAGCAGCCATCGAATTGGAGCCGGCTGGACCGGCAGAGAGAGGGGATTTTCTTCATGCATACCGCCATTTCCGCCAAGCTCATCAACATCGCCGCCGCCGCGCTGACCGGTGCCGCACTGCTGTTCGGCTCGGGCGCCGCGCATGCCGCCAACAAGATCGTGGCGCGCGTTTCGCTTTCGCAGCAGATCATGGAAGTCTCCGTCGACGGCCGGCCGACCTTCGCCTGGAAAGTCTCCACCGGCGACCGGGCCCATGTGACGCCGACCGGCTCGTTCAAGCCGACCCGCATGCATGAAATGTGGTATTCGAAGAAATACGACAACGCCCCGATGCCGCACTCGGTCTTCTTCAGCGGCGGCTATGCGGTGCACGCGACCTATGCGATCAAGCGCCTCGGCCAGCCGGCTTCGCATGGCTGCGTGCGGCTGCACCCCGACAACGCCGCCGATTTCTACCAGCTCGTCGAAACCTTCGGGGCGACCAACACCAGCATCGTCATCGTCAAGTAGCAGGCTGGAAACGGTGGCGTGGCAGCATGCTGCCGCGCCTCAAAGCTCCCTCCGGAAACGCTGCGGTATTGCGTACAGTTCAAACCGGCGGTATCGAGCCCAGCCAAAAAGAAAAGAGGCCGGGAATTTCCCGGCCTCTTTTCTTTTGTTTCCATCGATTTGCCCCGCGCATTTCTGGGCGGGACTCCCTAGACCGTCCTAGCTCGGCAGTGCCGGCATCAGCTTGGGGTCCGGCTTCTCCGCCAGATGAGGCAGGTCCTTGCTGGCGATAAAGGTGTAGAACATGGGCACGACGAAGAGCGTGAATATGGTGCCGACCAGGATGCCGGTGAAGATGACCAGGCCCATCGAATAGCGGGCCGCGGCACCAGCGCCGCTGGACGTGATCAGCGGCACAACGCCGAGCGCCATCGCCGCCGTCGTCATCAGGATCGGCCGCAGGCGCACCTTGGCCGAGGCGATGATGGCATCGCGCCGCCGCATGCCATGCTTTTCACGCTGCTGGTTGGCGAACTCGACCAGCAGGATGCCGTGCTTGGTTATCAGACCGATCAGTGTGATCAGGCCGACCTGCGTGTAGATGTTGAGCGTGCCGAGGCCCAGATTGAGCGGCACGATCGCGCCGAAGATCGACAACGGCACCGCCATCATGATGATCAGCGGGTCACGGAAGCTTTCAAACTGCGCCGCCAGCACCAGATAGATGACGACAACTGCGGCCGCGAAAGCGATCAGGATGGTGTTGCCCTGTTCCTTTTCCTGTCGCGATTGACCGGAATAATCGATGAAGAACGTGTCGGGCAGGCTCTCCTTGGCGATGTCCTCCAGCGCCTTCAGCCCGTCGCCGGTGGTGACGCCGGGCAGCGGAAGCGCCGAAATCGTCGACGAATTCAGCTGGTTGAACTGCTCGATTGCCGCCGGCGCCGCATTGGTCGAAATCTTGACCACCGCCGATAGCGGCACCATCTCGCCGGTCACGCTGCGCACGAAGTATTCGCCGAGCTTGTCGGGGTCGTCGCGGAACTCCTGCGGCACCTGCGGGATGATGTCGTAGCTGTTGGAATCGCGGTCGAACTGCGCCACTTCGGCGCCGCCGACCAGCAAGGTCAGCGTGCGGCCGATATCGGCGATCGGCAGGTTCAGCGCGGCGGCGCGGTCGCGGTCGATGGTCACCGTCACCTCCGGTGCGTCATAGGCCATCGAATTCTGCACGACGATGAAGCGGCCGGAGGCCTGCGCCTTGTTCTTGATCTGCTCGGCCACCTCGTACACTTCCGAGGAAGCGCCGGTCGATCGCACCACCATGGAAATGGGCAGGCCGCCGCCGGAGCCCGGCAGCGTCGGCGGTGCGAAGACGAAGGCCTCGACACCGGCCACTTTGGCGATACGGGCCGTAATGTCAGCCTGCAGTTCCTTCGAATTGCGCTTGCGTTCCGCCCAGTCCTTGAAGGCATAGCCGACGAAGGCGCTGTTTGTCGTGCCGCCGAAGGCGACGGCCGAGAACTGCGCCCGTGTTTCGGGAATATCCTTCACCAGGCCGAGGATCTGGTTGACGTATGTCTCGGTATAATCGGACGTCGCATAACGCGGCGCCGTCACAATCGAGAGCAGAAAGCCCTGGTCCTCTTCCGGCGCAAGTTCGCTCGAGGTCTTGGTGAACATGAAGCCGGTGACGCCGACAAGCGCAAGCACGATGATCAACGTCAACGGGCGATAGTTCAGCGATCCGGTGACGGCGCGTTCATAGACATGCTCGACGCGCGCGAAGGTGCCGTCGACAATGCGCTGGAAACGGCCCGGCGTGCCGGACTTCAAGAGGCGTGCCGACATCATCGGGGTGATGGTGATGGCGATGACACCCGACAGCACCACCGAGCCGGCGAGCGTGACCGCGAATTCACGGAACAGCGCGCCGGTCAGGCCGCCGGTAAATGCCAGCGGTGCGAACACGGCGGCCAGCGTCATGGTCATGGCAACGATGGCTGATGCGATTTCGCGCATACCGCTGAACGCAGCCTGCATCGGCGACATGTGATCTTCTTCCATGTGACGATGGATGTTCTCCACCACCACGATGGCGTCGTCGACGACCAGGCCGATCGCCAGCACCATGGCCAGCAGCGACAGAAGGTTGATCGAGTAGCCAACCGCGAACAAAAGGAAGCAGACGCCGATCAGCGACAACGGGATGGTGATGATCGGCATCATCACCGACCGGAAGGAGCCAAGGAACAGAAGGATGACGACGACGACGATGGCAACCGCCTCGCCGATGGTCTTGAACACCTCTTCAATCGAGGCGCTGATCTGCCCGGTCGCGTCGTAGACGACCTCGATCGTCATGCCTTTCGGCAGTGTCTCCTGAATCTGCGGCACCAGCTTGGTGAGCGCAGCCGCCGTGGTCAGCGGATTGGCCGCCGGCGTCGGGAAGATGGCGAGGAAGGTGCCTGGCTTGCCGTTGAACGAGACCCTGGTATCGGTGTTCTCGGCGGCGAGTTCGACGCGAGCCACGTCGCGCAACCGCACCACATTGCCGTCGGTCGAGCGCAGCGGCAGCTCGGCGAATGCCTCCGGCGTCTGCAATGTCGAGCGCACGGTGATCGAGGAAACGACATACTCGTTCTGGGTGTTGCCGGGCGCCGACAGGAAGTTGGAATTGTTGATCGCCGTCAGCAGTTCGGAGGCGGTCACGCCGCGCGCTGCAAGTTTGACCGGATCGATCCAGACGCGCATCGAGTATTCCTGGGCGCCGAAGATCTGCACGTCGGCGACGCCTTCGACCGTCGACATGCGCGGTCTGATGACGCGCTCGATATACTCCGTCAGCTGCTCCTTCGTCATGTTCGGATTCTGCATCGAGATGTACATCATCGCGAACTGCTGGCCGGTGCCCTTGACGATGACAGGGTCCTTCGACGCGTCCGGCAAAGTGCCGCGCACGCCCTGGACCTTGGACAGAACTTCGGTCAGCGCGACGTCGGGGTTCGAGCCGAGCTTCATCTGCACCGTCACGGTGCTGGAGGACGGGCGGCTGGACGAGGTGACGTAGTCGATGTTTTCGGTCGAGGCGACGGCGCGGGCGATCGGGGCGGAAATGAAGCCCTGGATCAGATCGGCGCTGGCGCCTGGATAGGCCGTGGTGATCGTGATGGCCGTTTCATCGACCTTCGGATACTGCCGGATCGACAGATTGAAGATGCCCTGGAAACCCAGGAGCAGGATCATGCAAGCAAGGACCGTCGAAAGAACAGGCCGGCGAATGAAGAGATCTGAAAAGCTCATTGCTGGTCGGCCTGCTTGTTCGCCGATTTGGTCGGGTCGATGGTGTTGTCCACAACGACGGACATGCCGTTGAAGAGGCGGTTCTGACCGGCGGTGACGACCTCGTCGCCGGCCTTCAGCCCCTCGACGATCTCGACCATGCCTTGATTGCGGCGGCCGGGCTTGACGAACACCTGCGACAGCACGAGCGCGGGCTTGTCACCTTCCGCCGCCGGCTTGGCCCCATCGGCAGCCTTGTCAGTTGGCTTTGCCGCATCGGCGGCAGGCTTGGCTGCATCAGCCGCCGGCTTCATGGCATCGGCCGGCTTGGTGTCCGCAGGCTTGGCGTCAGCCGATTTGTCGGCTGCCGGCGCAGCGGGTT
>NZ_RZRW01000277.1:0-7681 GCF_003998745.1 Mesorhizobium sp. M7A.F.Ca.US.014.04.1.1
GGATAAGGCAGCTCTGGCTCGGCGGCTTTGGCTCCGCCATGCGCCGGCGCTTGCCCTTCCGCACCTGCGGCGCCATCGGCATGCTCCCACGGCTCGAGATCGGTCTGGTCGGCATGAACCGGCTCTTCGGGAACCTCGGGCTGCGAAGCGTTCGCTGCTTCCTCGGCCTTCGCCTCGTCTGTCTGCGCCTCCTGCGTGGCGGCGTCCTCGTCGGCGATGCGTGAGACGGCGCCCGGCTCGAGATCGATGGTCACCGGCTCGCGGCGGCTTTTCGAGTGTCGCATCTTCGGCGTCTTGACCATGCCTGGGCTCCGCACATTCGCTTCGTCTCAACGCCTGGCGGCGCATGATGGTTCAGAAAGGGTCTAGCACATCACCAAGCGGTGAAAAGGGGCGGTGTGATGACGCGGCTCAGCGCGGCGCCTGCAAAAGCGCCAGCAATGCCTCCTCGTCAGGTTGCGCGGCAATGCGGATCCTTTCGCCGGCGGCATCGTCGAAGGCTGCGGCGATCCGCGTGGAAAGCGCAAAAACCCATGTTTTTTCGAAGAGACCGCGCAGAGCGGGCCGTCTTGCCAACATCTGCATCGCCGCCGCCGCCTTGGCTGAATAGAGCAATACCGCGTCGGCAGGTTGCCCCGACAGGCGTTCGAGGGTGACTTCGTCCGGATAACCCACTGTCAGCGTGTCATAGGTCTCGACGGCGTGGACCCGAACGCCCGCCGTCCCGAGCCTCTGTTCGAACGCCGGAAAACGCACGCGCCCGCAGAGGTAGACAATCGTCTTTCCAGAAAAATCGGCAGCGAGAACGTCGGCCAGCGCCTCGGCATCGCCGGGGCCTTCACTGACCGACAAAAACCCCGCTTTGCGGGCAGCTTCCGCAGTCCGCCTGCCGACGGCATGACAAGGCAAGGCGGCGAGCGTCGCGATGATTTCTTCCGGCGCATGGCGCATGGCATTGGCGCTTGTGACGGCCACCGCGACGGCATCGTCCGGGATCAGTCCGGCGGCGACAGGCAACGCCTTTGTTTCGGTCAGGGGCAAAAGAACCGGCTGAAAACCTGCCTCCTCCAGCCGATGCGCTGTGCGCGAAGCACCCGGTTCCGGCCTGGTCACCAGGACGCGAAGCATTTCAGAGCCAGCCGTCGAAGAACTTTTCGCCGGCCCTGGCGCGCACGCTCCGGGCCGCTTCGCCGCCGATCCGGGCGGCGTCTTGCGCCGGTCCCTGCAGTTCGACCGTGTGTGACTGCGTGCCGTCGGGCGAGATGATCAGCCCGGCAAAAGACAGTTTTCCGGCCTCGATCGCCGCATAGCCGGCGATCGGCGTGCGGCAGGAGCCATCGAGCGCCGCCAGGAAGGCACGCTCGCAGGCCAGCGCCTGGCCGGTCGGCACATCATGGACGGCCGCCAGCATCTTTTCGACATCGCGGTCGCCGATACGGGTTTCGATGCCGATCGCGCCTTGCCCCGGCGCCGGCGGGAAGACATCGAGCGGTATCAGGTCGGTGACGACATGCTCGAGCCCAAGCCGCTTCAGCCCGGCATAGGCCAGGATCGTGCCGGCGGCGACGCCTTCGTCGAGCTTGCGCAGCCGCGTCTGCACATTGCCGCGGAACATCACCACGTCGAGATCCGGCCGCATCCGGCGGATCAGCGCTTGCCGCCGTAGCGACGACGAGCCGACTTTCGCCCCGCGCGGCAGTTCGGCGATCGTCTTCGCCGCTTTGCCGACAAAGGCGTCGCGTGCGTCCTCGCGCGGCAGGAAGGCCGACAGTTCGAGGCCGTCGGGCAGTTGCGTCGGCATGTCTTTCGACGAATGCACGGCGATGTCGATCCGGCCGGCCAGCAGCGCCTCCTCGATCTCCTTGGTGAACAGGCCCTTGCCGCCGGCTTCCGACAGCGGCCGGTCCTGAATGCGGTCGCCGCTGGTCGAGATGACGACCACCTCGAACGCCTCCGCCGGCATGCCATGCGCGGCCATCAGCCGCGCCTGCGTTTCATGCGCCTGCGCCAGCGCCAGCGGGCTGCCGCGTGTTCCGATTCTCAAGATTGTTTGCATGGCGCGCAGTCCGTGATAACCCCCCGGCAAGCGAGGCTTTTCCGGGGTTCTCCTAACGGGGAAAACCCCATGATACAATCTTTAGGGACAGCGACGAATTGATCCGCGTGCTGGGCATAGAGACGAGTTGTGACGAGACCGCCGCCAGCGTGGTGGCCGTCGACGGCGACGCCGCGCCAAAAATCCTGTCCAACATCGTGCTCAGCCAGATCGAGGAGCATGCCGCTTTCGGCGGCGTCGTGCCGGAAATCGCCGCGCGCGCCCATGTCGAGGCGCTGGACGGCATCATCGAGGCGGCGCTTGCCGATTCGGGCACGGCGCTAGCCGATATCGACGCGATTGCCGCCACCGCCGGCCCCGGCCTGGTCGGCGGGCTGATCGTCGGGCTGATGACCGCCAAGGCAATCGCCGCGGCGGCGAACAAGCCGCTGATCGCCATCAACCACCTCGAAGGCCATGCGCTGACCGCAAGGCTGACCGACGGGCTCGACTTTCCCTATCTCTTGCTGCTGGTCTCCGGCGGCCATACGCAAATCGTCGCCGTGCGGGGTGTCGGCGGCTACCAGCGCTGGGCAACGACTATCGACGACGCGCTCGGCGAAGCCTTCGACAAGACGGCCAAGATGCTTGGCCTGCCCTATCCCGGCGGACCGAATGTCGAAAAGGCGGCACAGGCCGGCAACGCCTCGCGCTTTGCCTTTCCGCGTCCGATGAAGGGCTCGGCCCAGCCCGACTTCTCCTTCTCCGGCCTCAAGACCGCCGTGCGCCAGGCGGCGAGCGCCATTGCGCCGCTGAGCGACCAGGACGTCGCCGACATCTGCGCCTCGTTCCAGGGGGCCGTAGCCGATGCTCTGGCCGACCGTGTTTCTCGCGCGCTGACGCGCTTTCGCGAGACATTTCCCGGCACCAGGAACCCAGCCCTCGTCGTTGCCGGTGGTGTCGCCGCCAACCGCACGATCAAGACCATGCTGGAGCGGCTCTGCGCCGAGACCGGCTTCACCTTCATTGCGCCGCCACTGAAACTTTGCACCGACAATGCGGCGATGATCGCCTGGGCCGGCATCGAGCGGCTGCGCGAGGGCATGGCGCAAGAGAACGGCTTCGATTTCGTGCCGCGCTCGCGCTGGCCGCTGGACAGCATCTCGGCGCCGATGGTCGGCTCCGGCCGGCGCGGAGCCAAGGCATGAACGAGGTGGCAATGAGCGGCAACGTCACCGCGCCAAGCGGCTGGCGCGTTGCCGTGCTCGGCGGCGGCGCCTGGGGCACTGCCTTGGCCTTGGCCATGCTGCGCGCCGGCCATTTCGTCCGCCTTTACGCGCGCGATCCGGAGACCGTCGCCGCGATCGACCGCGGCGAAAATCCACGCTACCTGCCGGGCATTACGCTCCAGCCCGGCATCGTGGCGACGAGCAACATCCAGGCCACGCTCGACGGTGCCGATTGCGTGCTGGCGGTGACGCCGGCGCAGTCGCTGCGGGCGACGCTGGCGGCCGCGAAGGACCATATGCCGGCCGGTATCCCGCTGGTTCTGTGTGCCAAGGGCATCGAAAGCGAGACTGGCGCGTTGCTATCGGCGATTGTCGAAGAAATCCTGCCGCTCAATCCGGTTGCCGTTTTGTCGGGCCCGAGCTTCGCCACCGACGTCGCCCGCGGCCTGCCGACGGCCGTTGTGGTCGCCGCCCGCGACGAGGCATTGGCCGCCGATCTCGCCGCCCGCTTTTCCGCCGAAAATCTGCGCTGCTATTCGAACGACGACCTGATCGGCGTCGAGATCGGCGGCGCCTTGAAGAACGTCTTTGCCATTGCCGCAGGTGCCGTCACTGGGGCGGGTCTCGGCGCCAGCGCCCAGGCCGCCATGGTGACGCGCGGCTTTGTCGAATTGCGCCGCATCGGCGCTGCCTTCGGCGCCAGGCCCGAAACGCTGATGGGGCTTTCCGGCCTTGGCGACCTGCTGCTGACCTGCTCGTCCACCCAGTCGCGCAATTTCGCCTATGGGTTGGCGCTCGGGCAAGGCAAGCCACTTGCCGGATTGCCGCTGGCAGAAGGCGTGCCGACGGCGGCGATCGCAGCCCGCATTGCGACCGAGCGCAACATCGACGCGCCGATCATTGCCGCCGTCGCCGCCATACTGGATGGCACCATCACCGTCCGGCAGGCCGTGACGGCGTTGATGACCCGGCCGCTGAAGACCGAAACCAACGATTGATCCCCACGACTTTGAACGATCAGGAGAAAAAATGCTGTTTGCTGTGATTTGCAAGGACAAGCCCGGAAGCCTGCAGGTGCGCCTCGACACGCGGCCCGAGCATGTTGCCTTTCTCGAGGGGTTGAACGGCGACAAGAAGCTGGCATTCGCCGGTCCGTTCCTTGACACTGAAGGCAGGTCCAATGGCAGCCTCGTGGTCGTCGAAGCGCCCGACCTGGCAGGGGCGCAGGCTCTGTCGGCCGCCGACCCCTACGCCAAGGCCGGGCTGTTCGAAAGCGTCGAAATCCGCCCGTGGAACTGGACGTTCAACAAGCCGGCGGCTAGTTAATCCCGGTCGCCAGCGCGACTCCAAGGAGGAGAAAGACATGAACTACTGGCTGTTCAAATCCGAGCCATTCAAGTTCTCCTTCGAGATGCTGAAGGCCAAGGGCAAGGCCGGCACGCAATGGGACGGCGTGCGCAACTACGCGGCGCGCAACAACATGAAGGCGATGCAGATCGGCGATCTCGGCTTCTTCTACCACTCCAACGAGGGGCTGAACATCGTCGGCATCGCTGAAGTCTGCGCGCTTGCCCATCCCGACACCACGTCGGACGATCCGCGCTGGGAATGCGTCGACATCCGCGCCGTAAGGGATGTACCGAACCCGCCGACGCTGGAACAGGTGAAGGCCAATCCGAGGCTTGCCGACATGGCGCTGGTGCGGCTCGGACGGCTTTCCGTGCAGCCGGTGACGCCGGCCGAATGGAAGGAAGTCTGCCGCATGGGCGGCTTGACGCCGGTTCCGTGACGGCGCTCACGCCCAACAGCGCCAAACAGTTCATTCTCGACAACACGGCGCTGATGGCGCCGCCGCACGTGCCGGAGATCCTGCTTCATCTTGCCGACGAAGCGCATGATCTGTGGCAGCGGACCGAGGAAGAGCTGGTCGAAATCGGCCTGCCGCCGCCCTTCTGGGCCTTTGCCTGGGCCGGCGGCCAGGGCCTTGCCCGCTATGTCCTGGACAATTCCGGCACGGTGCGTGGCAAGCACGTGCTCGACTTTGCTTCCGGCTCCGGCCTTGTCGCCATCGCCGCCGCCAAGGCCGGTGCCGCCAAGGTGATCGCCTCCGACATCGACCCGTTCTGCGCCACCGCGATCCGGCTCAACAGCGAGATCAACGGTATCGGGACCGAATTCCTCGGCACGGATTGCATCGGCACCGATGCAGGTTGGGACGTGGTCCTGGCCGGTGATGTTTTCTATGACAAATCTTTCGCTGACCGGCTGGTGCCATGGTTCGCAACGCTGAAGGCGCGCGGCGCCGAAATCCTTGTCGGCGATCCCGGCCGGTCGTATCTGCCGAAGACAGGGCTGGAGCCGCTTGCGGTCTATGAAGTGGCCGTCACGCGGGCGCTGGAGGATGCGCTGGTCAAGCGCACGACCGTCTGGCGGTTCGCTTGACGCGATCGCCGAACAGGCGTTCCATCATATCCAAATCAGAGGGGGGAGCTCATGGATTTTTCAGCAGTGAACTGGCTGGCGGTGGTCGCTGCCGCAATCGTGGCGTGGCTGTTCGGCGCCGCCTGGTACATGAGCCTGAGCAAGGCGTGGCTGAAGGCCGCCAAGCTCGATCCGGCCACGATGAAGAAGTCGCCGCTGCCCTTCGTCGTCAGCTTCATCGCCGAACTGGTCATGGCCACGATAATGGCGCTGGTCGTCGGCGCGATGACCGGCGGCGAGCCGACATGGCTCGCCGGACTTGTCTTCGGCTTCGTGCTCTGGCTGGGTTTCGTCGCCACGACGCTCTCGGTCAACCATCGCTACGAGAATTTCGGCTGGGACCTGACCCTCATCGACGGCGGCCACTGGCTCGGCGTGCTACTGATCATCGGCGCCGTCATCGGCTGGTTCGGCGCGGTGGCAAGCTGAGTCAAGAAGGGAGTAGGGCAGTAAGGCAGTAGGGGAATAGGGGAGCAGACGGCACCGACGCCTATCCCTACTGCCCTACTGCCCTACTGCCCTACTGCCCTACTGCCCTACTGCCCTACTGCCCTACTGCCCTACTGCCCTACTGCCCTACTGCCCTACTGCCCTACTGCCCTACTGCCCTTTATCCGTGGTCCGCGTCTTGGCGACTTCCTCTAGCATCCATTCGCGAAAGGCGACGATGCGCGGATCGTCGGCGGTATTCTCGGGATAGACCAGGAAATAGGCGAACTCGGGCGCCACGCGCAGGCCGAGTTCGAAAGGCTGCACCAGCCTGCCCTGGGAAAGGTCGTTCGCCACCATGGCGAAATCGGCGAGCGCAACGGCATTGCCGTCGAGCGCTGCCTGGACGGCATCCGTGGAATTTCCGAACACGACTGTCCGGCTGTCGTCGAAATCATTGATGCCGGCCGCCGCCATCCACATCCGCCAGTTCGGCCACGTCACGCCTTGCCGCGACCATTCGATATGCGCAAGCGTATGGTTGAAAAGATCGCGCGGCTCGCGCAGCGGCGGACCGGACGTCAAAAGGCTCGGGCTGCATACCGGAATGAGGATGTTGTCGAACAGCCGGTGGGTGCGAAGGCCCGGATATTTGCCAGCGCCAAAACGGATGCCGACATCGATGTCGTCAAGTTCGAAATCCCGCACTTCATAGGCAATGTCGAATCGCAACTCGATATCGGGGTGACGCTTGCGAAAATCGTCGACGCGTCGCATCAGCCATTTTGACGCGAACTGCGCGTCGAGCGTTACCTTCAAAAGAGCGGTGCCGCGCGTCAGCTTTTGCGCCCGCGAAACAGCCCGGCCAAGCAGGTCGAGCGCGTCCGCCGAGGCGTCGAACAGCACCGTTCCCGCCTCGGTGAGCCGGATGGTGCGGCTGGTGCGCGTGAACAGCACCAGCCCGAGCTGATCCTCGATTTCCTTGATCTGATGGCTGACGGCGGCCGGTGTCAGCCCAAGCTCGTCGGCGGCACGGGTGAAATTGAGGTGCCGGGCCGCCGCCTCCAGCGTCCTCAAGGCACGAGTCCCAGGCAGAAGACGAGCCATCCTATCCTCAAAGAAAACTTGATGATCGAGAGAAAACTACTCGTTTCCTACAGAGATTTCAATCTGGCATGATCTGTCCATCGAAACATCATCAAGCCGGATTTGATATTCGGGGAGAACGGAGCACACCATGTCCATCATCGTTTTGAATTCGTCCGCACATCGTCCGAACTGGCTGGCCGAAACCCTCGACTGGTTGCGTCACGCCCGGGTCGCGATACGCCTCCCCCGCCGCGATACTGCCTACCAGAACGTCGAGGATCTCTCCGACCGCCAACTGCGCGATATCGGCGGCGCGCGCCGTGATGTCGCTCGCGCAATGGACAAGGAGCTTGGCCGGCTGGGCCTGCTCGACATCGGCTGGCAGAGACCTGGCCGTAGGGGAATAGGGGAGTAGGGG
>NZ_RZRW01000278.1:0-7663 GCF_003998745.1 Mesorhizobium sp. M7A.F.Ca.US.014.04.1.1
GTTCGGTTCGGAACGATTTTCCGGCGTCGCCTCATGGCGCTCGCGCGGTGGCGCTTCCGGTCTGGCAGGAGCCTGGCCGGGACGCGGGCGTGACACGTCCGCCGCACTCTTGGCGGATGGATGTGGACGGTTGTCGCGGCGTTTGTCGCGAAAAGACTTCAAGCGGGGGCAACTCCGAACGGCGTGGCCGCTTTTGACATAGGGCAACCGGCTTCGCAACCAAGTCCGACAGGTCGGCCTCTCCGGTTTATGTCTGCCGGCGATGGACCAATGTCAAAGAAACAGGCAAATCTGCTCGATGTCCCGCTCCGAACGCCTGCTCGACCTCATACAGTGCTTGCGCCGGCATCGCCGGCCGGTGAGCGGGCACATGCTTGCCGACGAGACGGGCGTTTCGATCCGCACGCTCTACCGCGACATCGCCACGCTGCAGGGCCAGGGCGCGCCGATCGAAGGTGAGGCGGGGTTGGGTTATGTGCTCAAGCCCGGCTTCATGCTGCCGCCGCTGATGTTCAGCGACGAGGAGATCGAAGCCATTGTGCTCGGCTCGCGCTGGGTCGCCAGGCAGCCGGACCAGCGTCTCTCGGCCGCCGCCGCCAACGCGTTGGCCAAGATCGCAGCCGTGCTGCCCGACGATCTGCGCGAGGATCTTGACGCGAGCACACTGCTGGTCGGGCCTCCTGCCGCGGCCACCGAGGGCATCGATCTTGGTCTGGTGCGGCAGGCCATCCGCAACGAGCGCAAGCTCGGCTTTCTCTACCGCGATGCCGGCGGGGCCGTGTCCCAGCGCGTCGTCTGGCCATTTGCGCTGGGCTTCTTCGACAAGGTGCGGGTGGTGGTGGCGTGGTGCGAGATGCGGCAGGATTTCCGGCATTTTCGCGCCGATCGCATCGCCGAACTCCAAGCAATGGACACGCGCTATCCGCGTCGTCGCCAGGCGCTGCTCAAGGAATGGCGAACGACGCTCGACAAGCCGCGTGGTTCGCGATGACTGCTGCCATATTCTGACAGTAGCCTATCGTATGTTCGTCAAGTCGAAACACCGAACCTTGGAGAGCAGATATGGCCACCCCGAATTTCGTCATCCTCTATGTCGACCAGCCGCAGCAGAGCGGTGCCTTCTACAGCGCGCTGCTCGGTCGTGAGCCGGTCGAAAGTTCGCCGACCTTCGTGCTGTTCGTGCTCGATGCCGGCTTCAAGCTCGGCCTGTGGTCGCGCCATACGGTGGAGCCGGCAGCCGCCACGTCAGGCGGTGGCGCCGAAATCGTGTTTGCGCTGGATACGCCCGATGCGGTCGATGCCGCCCATGCCGACTGGTCCGGGCGCGGGCTGAAGATCCTGCAGACGCCGACCGACATGGATTTCGGTCGTACTTTTGTCGCGCTCGATCCCGATAATCATCGCCTGCGCGTCTACTGGCTGTCCGACGGGGAACAGGCCAATGGGGAACAGAAATGAGCGCGTATTGGATAGCGGTGGCGTCGGCCGAGCATGTCCGGCGTGGTCGCACAGCCGGCTTCATGCAGGTCAACCACGGCAAGGCGGCACCGCTGCGTCGCGTCAAGCCGGGTGATGGCGTCGTCTACTATTCGCCGACCACTGTTTTGGGCGACAAAGACGGCCTGCAGGCTTTCACGGCGATAGGCATCGTGCGGGAAGGCGAGCCTTATCAGGGCGATATGGGCGCCGGCTTCACGCCGTTCCGCCGCGATGTGGCATGGGCCAAGGCCGAGGAAGCGCCGATCAAGCCGCTGCTCGACAGGCTGGACTTCACCGCGGCCAAGTCGAACTGGGGTTATCAGCTTCGCTTTGGCCTTTTTGAAATCGGGGATCACGATTTTCGTGTGATCGCCGAGGCGATGGGCGCCGAAATGGGTGCAACGGTAAACTAGGCCGTGAGCGCCTTGTAGACGGCAATGCCGGCGGCAAGATCCTCGAGTGCCGCTCCGACCGACTTGAACAGCGTGATCTCACCGGCGCTCTCGCGGCCCTTCTTCCGGCCGCGCGCCAATTCGTGCAGATCGGCGACGATGGCTTCCGGTTTCAGCACGCCGGAGGCCAGCGGTTGGACGATGTCGCCGGCTTCCTTGGTGGCGCCGGCGCGGGTGTCGACATAGACGCGGGCAAGCCTGATCGCATCGTCATCGCTCTCGCGCATCGTCGGCGTAAAGCCGCCGACCAGGTCGACATGGGTTCCCGGCCGCAACAATGCGCCCTTGATCAACGGCGTGGTCGTGATCGTCGCCGAGGAGACGATGTCGGCCTGCCCAAGCTCCGTATCGAGATCGCTTGCCGCACTGGCCGCGAAGCCCTGGGCGCACAGATCGGCCGCGACTTTCTCGGCATTGGCCGGGGTGCGGTTCCAGATGCGGATGGTCTTGATGGGCCGCACGGCCGAGTGCGCCTTGGCGAGGAAGGGCGACAGCGCGCCGGCGCCGACCACAAGCAGCCGCGAGGCATCGTCGCGGGCGAGATAGGAGGCCGCAAGCGCCGAAGCACAGGCGGTGCGCCATTGTGTCAGCCGCTGGCCGTCGATCAGGGCCTCGGGTTCGCCGGTGGCGCCGTTGAGCAGAAGATAGAGCCCCATCACCGCGGGCTTGCCGATGGCATTGTTGTCGGGCGACACGGTGACGATCTTGACGCCGACGTGACCGCCGGCCGACGTGCCGGCCGCGTTGAGATCGGTCCAGGCCGGCATCAAAAGCAGTGTGGAGGCGGCACCATCGGGCCGCTCGATCGTATGATGATGCCTGACCGGCTGCACCGCACCGTCGCGAAACGCCATGCGCAGCGTCTCGACCAGTCCGGGAAAGGTCAGCGCATGGTCGACCTCTGCGGCCGAAATGGTCAGCATGAAAAACTCCGTGAGGACAAAACCGCCGATTGGCGGCTCAAGCGGTCGGCTTCGGCAATGCTGCCCCTTGGGCGGACCCCGGTGCCTGGCTTTGTGATACCGCCGGCGCACGGCTGACCGCCTGGCGCAGGTTCTCGGCTTCGACGCCGCGCTGGCGCGCCAGCTTGCGATAGCGACCCTGTTTGACCCACGTAGCCAGACTGCCGACGATCATGCCGATGGCGAGCGCCAGGAACAGGAAGATGAACAGCGGCAAAGTCAGGGTCAGCTTCGGATTGCCGGGGTTGAACGGGTCCAGCGTGAAGGCGACCAGTTCGCGGTTGGCGACAGCGAGTGCGATCAGGATGATCGCCAGGGGCACGAAGATCGCGATGAGGATGAAGCGATTGAACATGATGTTTTCCGTCGGAAGCTGGCCTGTCCGAAAGGCCGTCAGGCGCTGACGTCGCGCCTACTTGCCGCCGTTCAGCCTTTCACGCAGTTCCTTGCCGGTCTTGAAGAACGGCACCCATTTCTCCTCGACCTCGACGGATTCGCCGGTGCGCGGATTGCGTCCGGTGCGCGCGGGACGATTTTTCACCGAAAAAGCGCCGAAGCCACGCAACTCGACCCGGTTGCCTTCGGCAAGGGCGTCGGTGATTTCATCAAAGATCGCGCCGACGATGTTTTCGACGTCGCGCAGGAAAAGATGCGGATTGCGCGTGGCAATAATCTGCACAAGTTCGGACTTGATCATGAGACGGGTCCCCGTGAAAGCAGTGCGGTCAAAATTATGAGGATGATTTTATTTGCTTTTTTCACTTGCCCCAAACGGCTTCTCAAGGGTGCCAGACGGAAACGAGACCGTCAAGAAACAAGCGGTCGGCTCCGAGTTCATGGATGACGTCGCTGCTGTAGGCGGGCAGGCCGAGCGCACTGCCGATCGTTTGCGCCATCGCTTTCGAGAACAGGAAGCCGCTGCGCCGTTCGGTATCCTTCCACTCGACGACCTTGAGCTTGGCATCGACGCCCTTGGTCGCCAGCCAGTCGACCGCCACGGTCTCGCCACCGACGGCGTCGATCAGCCCGTTGGCAACGCCCTGGCGACCGGTGAATATCGAGCCGTCGGCAAGCACCAGCGCTTGTTCGCGGCTCATCTTGCGGCGTTCGGCGACGATGTCGACGAACCAGTTGTAACTGTCGAGGATGAGCTTGCGAACCATGGCGCGCTCGTCGTCATTGGTCGGCTTGAAGGGAGAGGGCGCGGCTTTCAGCGGCGAGGATTTCACCTCCTCCAGCTTGACGCCGAGTTTGTCCATCAGGCCGCTGACGTCGGGATACTGGATCAGCACGCCGATCGAGCCGACGATCGAGGTCTTGCGGGCAACGATGTGATCTGCGGCACTGGCGATCATATAGCCCGCCGATGCGGCGAGCGTGCCGACTTCCGCCACCACCGGCTTGTCGGCGGCCAGCTTGCGCACTTCTTCATAGATCGATTCACCGCCAACGGTGGTGCCGCCAGGCGAATCGATCGACAGGATCACGCCTTTCACCTTCGATGAAAGACGGATGGTTTCCAGCCGCTTGATCAGTTCCTCGTCCTCGGTGATCGTGCCTTCGATCTTGACCTTGGCAATATGGTCGACCGTCGAGCCGCCGAAATCGTCGCCATAGAACCAGGTTGAAAGCGCAATCACCCCAAGGGCTATGATGCCTATGGCGACGACGCGCCAGAATGTCAGCTTGCGCCGCAAACGGCGGCGGTCGATCAGGTCGTCGGCTCTCAGTGCCATGGTCAGCCTTTCAGTCGGCGGGAGGAGACGCTTTTAGACCATGATCCTCCCATCTGGAAGCAGTTCTCTTTTGCGCATGGCGAGACAAGTCGGCGCCTGGACGTGAGGTGGCTATCCGCGTCGGCAGTCGACGGGGCCGGGTCGGGCCCTCTCCAGGCGTCGGTCTGCTCACATATTCGTGCAATCGCCACCAGGTCGGGCGACGAGACCGATGGCTGATAAATTTTACGCCGCGTGTCTGTTTCTGCTATGGAGAACACGCAGTTGTGCGGACTTCGTTTTCGTCTGTACAAAGGCGGCTGTCACATTTTTGCAGTTTTCGTGGGCTTGTGCTTGCTTGAAAGCGCCGGCGTCCCACCTATAGGCGGTGCCCAAGGGCGGGCAGGGTTAGAAGAAAGCAGTGAATGTTAGCGCGACCGATTGAACCGACCGACGCCGAGGCGGTGTTGGCTCCCCCGGCGGACGGCCGGACGCGCGGCGATGCTTTCGACCGTGCACAGCGTCATTCGCGCCGCGTGCGCGTTCTCAAATTTGCCGTGCCGGTGGCCGCAGCACTGATAGCGGTCGCTTTCCCGGTCTATTCCTATCTCGCCGCACCCGTCTCGGTGAAGATTCAGGCGGAAGGCACTGCCTTTTCCAACGGCAAGCTGGTGATGGCCAATCCCAAGCTCAACGGTTTCACCAAGCAGAAGCAGCCTTATTCGATGACGGCGCTGCGTGCCATTCAGGATGTCAGCACGCAAGGTATCATCGAGCTGGAAGGCATCGACGCCAAGGTGCCGATCGCGTCCGACAATGTGGCGGCGGTCAAGGCCTCGCACGGCACCTACGATCGCGACGGCAATACGATGAACCTGACCAGCGACGTGACGATCACCACGACCGACGGCATGCAGGCCAAGTTCAAATCGGTCTTCCTCGACATGGGCAAAGGCACTATGAAGACAGGAGATCCCGTCGATGTCAGCCGTGGCGGGTCGCGGATCACGGCGGATACGATGTCGGTCCAGGACAATGGCAAGATTCTGGTTTTCGAGAACAAAGTGCGCGTCAACATCGATTCCGCCGCCCTGAAGGCGGCACAGGGAAACAGCGGAGAAACCAATGCGGCTCAGTAGTTCGACGCGGCTCGCGGCTGCAACTTCAGCGTTGCTGCTGCTCGGACTCGTGCCGTCATGGGCGCAGACGACCAGTCAATCAGGCCTCAAACTGTCCGGCGACAAGCCGATCCAGATCGAGAGCGACAAGCTGGAAGTCCGCCAGGCCGACAGTGTCGCCATCTTCACGGGCAATGTCAGCGTCGTCCAGGGGCCGACATTGATGAAGGCCGGCAAGATGACGGTCTACTACGTCAAGGACCCCAACGCCGCTGCCAAGGGCACGGAGGCCGCGGGTGCGGCGATGACGGGCTCGGCCAACATCGACCACCTGGAGATCTCCGACAAGGTCTATATCAAGTCGGATGCGCAGATCGCGACCGGCGATCAAGGCAGCTTCGATATGAAGAGCCAGGTGCTGGTGCTTTCGGGCAAAAAGGTCGTTCTGTCGCAAAACGACAACGTTCTGGTGGGCTGCAAACTTACCGTGCAGATGAAAAGCGGGCTGGCTCAGGTGGATCCATGCGCTGGGCAACGTGTCCAGATGTCGATCACGCCGCCGCCGAAATCGGGAGCGACGAACCCCTGATGGCCAGCCTGTCGTCGCTGACGGCGCGTCTTCCGGGACGGGCCGCCGGCAAGCTTTCGGCGCCGGCCACGGTGACCGTCGATGCGGGAAAGTTCAAGGGAACCCTGATCGCCAAGGGGCTGACCAAGAGCTACAAGGGCCGCAAGGTCGTCAGCGGCGTCACCATCGGCGTGCGCGCCGGAGAGGCAGTTGGACTGCTCGGCCCCAACGGCGCCGGCAAAACGACCTGTTTCTATATGGTTACCGGCCTGGTGCCGGTGGATGAAGGCACGATCGAGATCGACGGCTTCGATGTCACGTCGATGCCGATGTACCGTCGTGCACGCCTCGGCATCGGCTATCTGCCGCAGGAAGCATCGATCTTCCGCGGCCTCAATGTCGAGCAGAATATCCGCGCCGTGCTGGAAGTGGTCGAAAAGGACCGCAAGGTGCGCGAGCGCAATCTCGACGAACTGCTCGAGGAATTCCACATCAGCCATCTGCGCAAGGCGCCATCCATGTCGCTTTCGGGCGGCGAGCGGCGACGCTTGGAAATCGCGCGAGCGCTGGCGACGCGTCCGGCCTACATGCTGCTCGACGAGCCTTTCGCCGGCATCGATCCGATCGCCGTCGCGGATATTCAACAACTGGTGCGCCACCTCACGGCGCGCGGCATCGGCGTCCTCATCACCGATCACAATGTGCGCGAAACGCTCGGCCTCATCGACCGCGCCTACATCATCCATGCCGGCCAGGTGCTGACCCATGGAAGGGCCGACGAAGTGGTGGCAAACCCGGATGTGCGGCGACTTTACCTCGGCGAGGGTTTCACCCTCTGAGCGTGAAATTTGTTTCCTGACACGATTTTTGCGGTTCGCGCGGCGCTTTTTCCTCGATTTTGCTCCGAGATAACGCTCCGGTAAGCGAGTTTTGCTACCAATTGCCTTGACAAGCAAAAGCCGGGCCAGTTTCTATGGCCGGCTGCAAAATTCCTTTCCGGAAGTCCGGATGCGTAGACGAGGCGTTTGAAACCGAACCATGGCGTTGGCGGCCAAACTACAGCTACGACAATCGCAGTCGCTGGTGATGACGCCGCAACTGATGCAGTCGATTCGGCTGCTGCAGTTCACCCATGTCGAACTCGAGCATTTCATCGACGAGGAAATCGAGCGCAATCCGCTGCTGGAGCGCGCCGAGCCGCAGGACGATGCCGCCAGCGACCAGGCGCAGAAGATCGAGGCGGAGCCGCAAGCCGCCCGCGAAGGCGACTGGTTCGAAAACGAGACGCAGTGGAGCGCGGAGGCGATCTCGGACAAGCTCGACACGTCGCTGGAAAACCTGTTTCCCGACGACCCGGGCACCAGCGAGC
>NZ_RZRW01000279.1:0-7608 GCF_003998745.1 Mesorhizobium sp. M7A.F.Ca.US.014.04.1.1
CTTTGATTGGTATCGCGCGTTCAAGCAGGATGCCGAGGCCAATGCCCCGGCGCGCATCGAAGTTCCGATCCTTTATATCCGCGGCGACGCGGATTTTGGATCGATTGACGATTACCTCGAAGGTCTGAGGATGTCTGGCGCAAAGAACCTGCAAGGTCACATGATCGCCAACTGCGGCGAATTCCTGCCGATCGAGGCACCGGCAGAATTCGTCAAGGCGCTGGTGGAATTCGCACCGAGATAGTGAAGCGATCAGCGTTATGCAGGTGCCTACTGGCTCGTGGAAGTTACGCGCCAGACCGTGTTCCCGACATCGTCGGCGATCAGCAGCGCGCCGGATTTGTCGACGGCAACGCCGACGGGCCGCCCGTGCGCCTTGTTGTCCTTGCCGAGGAAACCGGTGACGACGTCCTGCGGCTTGCCATCTGGATGACCGTCTTTAAACGGCACGAAAACGACCTTGTAGCCGTTGAAGCTCTTGCGGTTCCAGCTACCATGCTCGCCAACAAAGGCGCCGTTGCGATAGAGCTCCGGCAGGTTGGTTCCAGTGTAGAACGTCAAGCCCAGAGGTGCGACGTGGGAACTCAAGGCATAGTCGGGAGGGATCGCCTTGGCGACGAGGTCCGGCCGCTGCGGCATCACGCGCGGGTCGACATGCTGACCATAGTAGCTGTACGGCCAACCATAGAACGCGCCGTCCTTGACCGAGGTCATGTAGTCGGGAACCAGGTTAGGACCGAGCTCGTCGCGCTCGTTGATCACAGCCCACAGCGCGCCGCTCTGCGGCTCCCAACTCAGCCCGTTGGGATTGCGCAGGCCGCTCGCGAAAATACGATAGCGGCCAGTGGCCCTGTCGACTTCCCAGATGGCGGCCCGGTCCTTTTCCGCCTGGATGCCGTTCTCGGTGATGTTGCTGTTGGATCCGATGCCGACATACAGCCGAGACCCGTCGGGGCTGGCCACGAGAGACTTTGTCCAGTGGTGATCGATAGGTCCGCCGGGCAATGGCGTCAGCACGGCGCCCGGCGCGGTGATCTTGGTGTCGCCCGACGTGTAGGGATAACGCACGATGGCGTCGGTGTTGGCGACGTAGAGATCGTTGCCGACCAGGGCCACGCCAAAGGGCGAATTGAGATGATCGAGGAAGACCTCCTGGACATCGGGCAGACCATCGCCGTTCGTATCCCGCAGCAGGGTGATACGGTTGCTTCCTTCGGTGCCGCCGCCCGAGGTCGCCATCGACTCGATCCAGCCCATGATCAGGTCTTTCGGCCGCTTGATCGCGGCACCGGGCGGCGCCACGGATTCGACCACCAGAACGTCACCATTCGGCAATGTGTAAAGCGAGCGCGGATGCCTCAAGCCCTTGGCAAAGGCCTGGATTTGCAAACCCTTGGCGACGGTCGGCTTCTCGTCTTGTTTCCAACCGACGACCGACGCGACATGCATGGGCGGCACCAGATACTGAATAGGTTCAGGCAGCGTCGGGTTTGCTCCGACCTGATCGGTGGGATCCGGTTCGTTATCGCTGCATGCGGGCAGCGCCAAAATCGATCCGAACAGCAGACCGAGGCTCGCGATACGCCGGATATGTCTGGCGGAGACATTCATTCGACCACCTCCACTTGAGTGTGGCCGGAGCTCCATCCCAGCAGTCCCAGCAAGAGGATAACGATCACGGCGACGGCGGACAGGATGAGCCCCGTCGGCACGACCGAGGTCCAGGCATCACGGCTGTGCACCAGTGCGTTGAAGAGCGATATGACGAGCACGACGAGGCTGCCAAGGAGATATGGCCATGCAGGCCCGGCTTGACGGGCAAGTCGGCCGGTAGACAAATCGACAAGTGCTGCAAGGACCGCGAGCACGCCTACAACCAGGCCGGCAAGGAGCAGCCAGGCGGAAAAATCTGCCCACATCATTTCAGCGCTTCGCCAATAGGCAACGTCGGTCAGCAATGTGCCGACGAAACATGCGTTTGCGACCGCCATCGGCGTTTTATGGAACGGACGCCTGGCTGCCACCAACACGGATCGGGCACGGGCCATGGACATTCTCCACCTTTGAAGCTGTACCTGTCCTCCAAACCAACTTGTGGTTGGGAGGTTCCCGGAACCGTTTTGCGTTCAAGAACTCGTGATGGCGCTGGCAATGCGACAGAACGGCTCGGCGCGCGATGCTCATGCGGAGTTGGCGCGCAATGTCCTCAAGGTGATCGAGTAGCGGTGCAGGTCAACCGCCGGAATGCTGTGCTCCCATTCCATGCGCGATGGTCCGGTCATGAGATACGCCGACCTTGGTTCGACGACGATGGTCCGGCGGTCCCATTTGGTGCCATTCTTCCGCCGGAGCCGGAAGCTGCAAGGCGCCAGCAACGAAACACCCGCAACGTCTTCGAAATGAGGCTTGTCTCGATGCCAGCCGATGCAGGCGCCGGGCCGGTATTCGTTGATCAACACTTGCGCGAAGGCGTTGGCGGGCCGGCCTGCCAACGCTGCGATCTTGTCGCGCAGGGACAGCAGGAAGTCAGGGATCGGCGGCGCCTCGACGACCTGGCGTCTGTCGTAGTCGTAACGCAGGCCAAAACCGACGACGCGCCGGTTTGCCAGATGGCCATGGAAATCGAACGCCTCGAACGGCAGGCCTTCCAGATGCCGGGCGAGTTCCGTTTCTTCTTGCGCCGTGATCAACTCGGGCTGATAGAAGAAACCTTCCGGTAGGTCGTCGGCAGCACCAAAGAGATCGTGCTGAAGCCCGGATGAGCCGGAGTCGAGTGTTTTCGATTTGGGTGTCGCCATCCCAGCTAAGATGGTGAAGGCCAGCCCGCCTGGCAATATCGGAACCTGGCCAGCCAATCTGCACCCACCCTGCGGACGTCACCACAACGACGGACAGGGCCTGCCAATCCGGATTTTATCGAGGGACTGTATTCAACTCAGGATTTCGCGAGCATGCCTTGAACGCGACCGAGGGAGTTTGCGTGCATGTACGTACGGTTCTTACCAAACCGTGAGCTTTCGTTGCCAGTTGCTTGTCGGCAACTAGATTGGCAACGCGGCATCCCCAAAACATGCCGCAGTGGCCGGCGCGGGTTTAGGCAACGGTGTCTCACCGGCATCATCGCGCCGGCCACTCGAAATGTCCGCTGGCGGCTCTGTGGCGGAGAAGCCTCTGTTGGCCCGGCGCGCTCAAACGAGAGGCCGCTCCTGCCTCGCGGGATGGTTCGAGCCCAAATCTCCGATCAGCCGGCGGTACTGGGTTTCGGGTGGACCGTAAGAATCTCGCGCCAACGTCATGAGACCGTCTCGATCGCGGATCGTAATCTCTCCGCGGCGCGCTCGGATATAACCGTAACTTTCGATCATCTGGAGGCCGACGGTAACCCCCGGACGCCTCACACCAAGCATGATGGACAGAAATTCATGGGTTATCATAAGCCTGTCGCCGACAGTGCGGTCGCTGCACATCAAAAGCCATCTTGCCAGTCGAACTTCCAGGCTCTGCCGCGCGTTGATCGATGCCGTATAGCTTGTCTGAACATGGAAATATTGGACATAGCGCAACAGGAACGACCGCAATGTAGGGCTGTCCTCCAGGGCTTCGACGAAGGGGGCAGCCTCTATCCGGAGAGCCTCGCATGTCGACTGGACGTAACAATCAAAGTTGGCCTGGTCGTCCCCCATGACCAGGGCCGAACCGGTCATTCCTTCGAACCCGATGATTCCGACTTCGGCTTCGGTCGCAGGCGAAGTCCTCGCCACTACCGAGGCCAGCCCGCTTTCCAGAAAATAGACGGCTTCGATCTTCTGCCCCGCGGTCTCCAGCGGCGCGCGCAACTCAAGAAAAACACTCGCCAGATGCGGACGTAGCCGCGCGAAATCGTCCGCGCTCATCCGGCGAAGCAATTCGCTCTTGGCTTGCAGTGTCTGGTAATCCACGAGACTCTTTTCCCTTGGGCAAGAGCACTGGGATCTCTTAGCCGGCCGCGCCCGTCGAACGAGCGGACGGTAACGAACCATAGACTTCGTCTCGCGCAGCACTAGACGGGCGGGCGCGTTGGTATGAAACCGACAGTTACTGCTGAAGACTCGAAGGCCTTGTTGGCTGACTATCTTTCGCCAGCAAACGAGCCTCCCGCAGGATAGAGGCGCGATCGAACCCGAGGAGCGATATGATTTCGCGTATCTGTTGTTCAGTGGCGCCTGTATCCCGCGCCAGCGCGGTCATCGCGCCCAATGGCAGACCGGGGTGCTCGGGCTCCTTCGCCGTGCAACACCATGCCTCGTGATGGGCAAGAGCGATGGTCACTCCCAAGCGTCAGCGCCCCAACTGTGCTGCTGACGATTTCCTTTTGTACGCTTCCGTACGGAGCTTTGCGAGTCAATTCGGACGGAGGCTGAGTTGAGGCTTCTAGCGTCCTTGCGTCGTCCGTCCGTCGCCCCCGGAATTGTTCGGAACGATTGCTCGGCTGAGAGGTTCAAATATTCCACCCAACAGGAGTCTCGAAAGATGGATCACACCAACCACGTACGCCTCACAAGCACCGAACTGACACCAGACATTCTCGAAGACGCCACGATTTACGACGCAGACGACAACAAAGTCGGCAGCGTTTCGCATGTGCACGGCTCAGGAGCCGCCAGTCAGGTCGTCATCGATGTCGGCGGCTTTCTCGGCATTGGCGCCAAGCCGGTGGCCGTTCCCGCAAGCCAGTTGGAATTCATGCGCGATGAAGACGGCGACGTTCACGCGGTGACGAACTGGACCAAGGATCAGCTCAAGAGCATGCCCGAGCATCACGATGCATGATTTCAAGGACTTCACCTTGAACGGGAGCGGCCACTCGGCCGCTCTCTCTTAGGCGCAACAGGGTGGACAGACGATGCGGCGCGAAAACCGGAGCCTGCTTCTGCGGAGGGATCGCCGCAGCCCTGGACGGAGAGCCTTTCTGGATATGCTACGATCACGACGACGATTGCCGCCGGGCCATCGGAAGTCCGCTGACGATCTGGGTTGGTTACCGGCCGAAGCAATTTCAGCTCCTTAGAGGGACGCCGAAGGCCTTTTCCCAAACGCCAGGCGTCACCCGCACGTTCTGCCCAGACTGTGGAAGCTCGATAGGCTATAGCGACGAAGGCCTGCCGGACGAGTTCTATGTGACGATCGGCTTCTTTGACAACCCTGAAGGGTTTCGGCCGCAAGCCCATGCCTATTGGGACCTGAGGCTGCCGTGGATCGAGTTTGATGACAGCCTGCCACGCATCGACCGATATTCAAGGAAGCGCGACCCGAAGTTCGGCAACCCGCGCGACCGGTAGTCGCGGTGCGTGACGCCAGGATATCGGCGGAACCTGACGATCGCTAACGGGTTATTCGGGCAGACCTGTCGGGTGCGACCATGCCATCGACCGTGATCCGAAATGCGCAATACGATCCCGCCACCAGGATCCTGTCGGTCTGGTTTGTGCCGAGCGGCAGACGCTACGAATATGAGGATGTTGCACCGGCAACTTATGCCGCTTTCACCAAAGCTTCCTCAAAAGGCCGCTTCTTCAATGAGTTCATCCGCGACCGCCATCGGTACCGCCGCGTGGCGTGACAAGTTTGGACATGAGCAGGCGATGCACGGAACCTGACCGGCATCGTCTCGTTGACGTCTCGTCATCGAAGCAGGCCAGGCAACGAAAGTGTTCATCTGGACATGCTCAGGTGTTCGCACCGGCAAAGATCGATCGGAAAAGGCTTCAAGGGAGTTCAAGAGCCATGACGGCCAAGAAGCAGAAGACCGAAAGCAAGGACAAGAAGGCATTGCGCTTGGCAGAGACCACCGACGTCTCACCCAAGCAAGCCAAGGAGCTCATGCAAAAGCATGGCAAGGACAACCCCAAGGTCGAGAAGGAAGCCAGAAACTTCAAGGCGGAAGGATAGGATCCGCATGAGGCGACCTGTATGGCCCCTGCAGGTGATCGGCCAGGCAATTCGGGATTAAGGGGGTGCCCCGGCCTTTTCGGCCGCGAGCGCAAAAGGAAAGCGCAGCACCAGGTTGCGGTTCTCGTCAAAAATCTCGAAGGTCAATCCGGTACGCAGCGGCCTGCCATGCAGCAGCTCTTCGGCAAGGATTTCCTTCGCCGACGCCATCGCGTTTTCCTCAGCGCTCGCGAGATCAGAAAATTCCTGGCCCTCGGGATCCTCCTGCAAGCTTCCGCTCTCATCTCGAAGGTCGAAAAAGTACCTGGACATGCCGACTGAACTCCTGCTCATCGCGACGGTAGCATCGGAAGCGCCAGCCTCAGACTTCAGTGCCTGATGTCCCCGGATTGTCGAAGAGCACAGCGAGGCCATGCTCGATGGCGCAGGCCGCTATCAGATCATCGAAGGCCTTTCCTGAAAGCGGGCAACTTGGCATCACCTCTCGAATTGCGGTCCCGGCCTTGGCGGTAGAGATCACATCGTGGCGTTTCTTGCGTGTCTCGACATATTGCTCGACCAGGATTTTCAGGCGCCTCACCGCAACGTCGTCCGTAAACATGGATTCCTCAGCCAATGCCTGAAGTAAGGCTGTCGGCCTGATCATCGGCCGACGATCTCGGGGTTAGCCGGGATTGCTCGCACAATATTTCTATGGGCAGTTGGTTCCCCCGACCGCTTGCTTGGTAATTTTCGTACAGGGAATACCCTTGCCCGGGCTTTCATCGGGCCGAACCGACAGCCGATTTTCCGATGCCGAGGCGAGCGTTCAGGCTTGCATCACCATGCGGCTGTGACGTGCAACGACACTTTCCTCATCGGTCGCAATCACGCGTACTTCCACCTTGCTCTCGGGACGACTGAGGATCTCGGCGTGGGTGTTGTTGGCGCGATCTTCAAGCACCACGCCAAGCCAGGTCAATTTTTCGCATATGGCCTTGCGGATGGTCGCGGACCGTTCGCCGATGCCGGCGGTGAACACCAGGCATTCAAGGCCACCCATCGTGTTTGCAAGCGCCGCGGCCTCTCTCGCGGCGCGAAAGGCGAAAAGCGCCATCGCCTCTTGCGCGCGAGGATCATTGCTCGCTTCGAGCGTCCTCATGTCGCCGGAAATACCGGATACGCCGAGCAGGCCCGACTTCTCGTAGAGCATCGCCTGCAGTTCTTCCGCCGCGATGCCTCTTTCCAGCAGGAAATACAACAGCACGCCGGGATCGATGGCGCCGCACCGCGTGCCCATGACGAGGCCATCCAGGGCCGAAAAACCCATCGTGGTATCGATGCTTTTGCCCCCGTGCAGGGCGCAAAGACTTGCCCCATTGCCGAGATGGGCGACGATCGTGTGTTTCGCCGCGAAAATTGGCGATATCTCGCTGAGCCGCCCGGCGATGTATTCATAGGAGAGACCGTGGAACCCGTAGCGGCGCAAGCCTTGCTCTTCATACTGGCGCGGAAGGGCAAAGCGCCGCACGAGCGGATCGATCGTCTGGTGGAAAGCGGTGTCGAAACAGCCAACCTGTGGCAGGTCCGGTTGCAAGGCGGCTATTGCACGGACGGGCGCGAGACTGCGAGGCTGATGCAGCGGAGCAAGCGGCGTAAGTTTGTCGATGGCGTCGATGATGTCTGGGGGCAGACGGACAG
>NZ_RZRW01000280.1:0-7586 GCF_003998745.1 Mesorhizobium sp. M7A.F.Ca.US.014.04.1.1
GCCGTCACCCCGCGGACTGACGCGGGTGATCATGCAAGCAAGGTCCTCCACCTCGAACTCGGTGATGCGCTTGGCAGCGCTGCGGCCGGTCAGAAGCTCCTTCCAGCTGTGCTCGAAGCCCATGCCGAACGGCGACAGCAAGCCAAGGCCCGTGACGACGACACGCCTCATCGCAGGTCCTCCCCGGTGATGACTGCAGAAAGCGTCAGGCCGAAGCCTTGTCGATGTACTTCACGGCATCGCCGACGGTCAGGATGGTCTCGGCCGCGTCGTCGGGGATCTCGACGCCGAATTCTTCTTCGAACGCCATGACGAGTTCGACCGTGTCGAGGCTGTCGGCGCCCAGATCATCGATGAAGCTCGCCTGCTCCGTCACTTTGTCGGCATCGACGCCAAGGTGCTCGATGACGATCTTCTTGACGCGCTCTGCGGTGTCACTCATTTGGGCATCCTCGTCTTTTGTTTGTCTGTCTTCGTTAGCGGGCAGAATGCCGCTAATCAAGCTGAAAGATGGTCCTGCCGGAAACGCAACGACTACGGACCGATTTTTGCCCGAACCGCCGGGTTGCGGGCCGCATTACACGAAAAATAGCTGAGGTCCAAGCCGAAATGGTCTCTTTACACAACCCGCCGGCGTTGCTGCAGAACCTCGTTCAAATCATAGCCATGCCGCCATTTACGTGGATGGTCTGGCCGGTGACGTAGGCGGCTTCGTTGGAGGCGAGATAAGCGACGGCGGACGCGACTTCGACGCTGGTGCCCATGCGCCGCGTCGGGATCGCCGCCATGATCGCCTCTTTCTGCTTGTCGTTGAGCTTGTCGGTCATTGCCGATTCGATGAAGCCTGGTGCAACACAGTTAACTGTGATGTTGCGGGTGGCGATCTCCTGCGCCAGCGACTTGGAGAAGCCGATCATGCCGGCCTTGGAGGCGCAGTAATTGGTCTGGCCGGGATTGCCGGTCACGCCGACCACCGAGGTGATGTTGATGATGCGGCCATGGCGGCGGCGCATCATCGGATGGGTGAGTTCGCGGGTGAGCCGGAAAACGGCGGTCAGATTGACCTCGATCACGCTGTCCCAATCGGCATCCGACATGCGCACGAACAGCCCGTCCTTGGTGATGCCGGCGTTGTTGACCAGGATGTCGACGCCTTCGAGATCGGCCTCGGCTTTCTGGCCGAGCGCCTTGACCTCGTCACGGTTGGACAAATTGGCCGGGAACAGCTTGACCCGGTCGCCAAGCTCGCTAGCCAGCGCCTCCAGTTTCTCGACGCGGGTGCCATGCAGGCCGACGATCGCGCCTTGCGCATGCAGCATCCGGGCGATCGCCTCGCCGATGCCTCCCGATGCGCCGGTGACGAGCGCCTTGCGGCCAGTCAATTCGAACATTTTTGTCTCCTGATTGAGAAGAGAACACCCCTTTGCAGGGAATGGGATCAAATAGGGCTTTATGCAAGCGCTGCTAGCGTTGCCTCGACCTCAGCCGCCGAGCCGACCGACGCAGTGGCGATGTCGCGGTTGATGCGCCGCGCCAATCCCGAAAGCACCTTGCCGGCGCCAATCTCGTAAAGCGTGGTGACGCCATTTGCGCCGAACCACTCCACGGTCTCGCGCCAGCGTACGCGGCCGGTTATCTGCTCGACCAGGCGGCGGGCGATCTCGTCCGGATCGCTGGTCGGGCTGACCGTGACATTGGAGAGGACGGGAACGACCGGCGCATTCTTTGTCACACCGGCGAGTGCGTCGCGCATAACGTTCGCGGCCGGCGCCATCAGCGCCGAATGGAAGGGCGCGGACACCTGCAGCATCAGTGCGCGCTTGGCGCCTTTCTCAGTGCACAGTTTCGCCGCCAGTTCGACCGCGGCCCTGGCGCCGGAAATGACCAGTTGGCCGCCGCCATTGTCGTTGGCGATCTGGCAGACGGAGCCTTTGGCGGCTTCCGCGCAAGCGGCTTCGACATCGGCCTGTTCCAATCCGATGATCGCCGCCATGGCGCCCTCGCCGGCCGGCACCGCCGCCTGCATGGCATTGCCGCGGATGCGCAGCAGCCTGGCGGCATCGGCAACCGAAACGAAGCCAGCGGCCGCGAGCGCCGAATATTCGCCCAGCGAATGACCGGCGACATAGGCGACCTTGCCTTTCAGCGAGAAGCCGCGCGATTCCAGCGCCCGGATCGCGGCCAGCGACACCGCCATCAGCGCCGGCTGCGCGTTGGCGGTCAGCATCAACGTCTCTTCCGGCCCTTCCCAGATCAGCTTCGACAGGTTTTCGCCGAGCGCGTCGTCGACTTCCTGGAAAATTCTGCGCGCCTCGGGAAAGGCCTCGGCGAGATCCTTGCCCATGCCGACTGCCTGGCTGCCTTGTCCAGGAAAGGTGAATGCAACGGCCATGCGCGGGCTCCCAAGGGCTGGTTTTGCTTGCCTGATAGACGAGTTTTTCTTGCCTGTGACGCAAGGCAGGCCGCCAAGTCAAGCCCGGTTCGACCCTGCTCGACCGCAGCTTCATCCGCCGAGTGCCTGTTCCGAAAGGCTTTTTGGCGATCACTCCTGATGAAAACCGCTCACGATTCGTTTGCTGGCTCTTCTTATTTTGGCCACAGGCGCTAGCTTTGCGTGACAATTCCATGACAATCGAGTGACGTGCTTGTCGCTGGGTGGGGAAGTTAAAGTGGCAAAGAGTTACAAACGCGCCGGCAAGGCCGCGCCACAGTTCCTGGAAGACGACCCCTCCACCGGCTATCTGCCGGGCAGGAGATGGCCGGTCGTGCGCTATGGGCTGATCAGCCTGGCGATCGCCGCCGTCCTGGTGTTTGCCATCGAACTGATCGTGCGCGGCGACTTTGCCGGCACGGTCTCCTTCTTCCTGCAGCCGCTCAAGCCGGGCTGGACCACCATCGTCGTGTTCGCGCTGATCCTGATCGGCCTCGATGCGGTGCTGGGCCGCAGCCATCAGAGCCTGATGATCGTCGCGCCGCTGACGCTATCGCTTGCCTTCGTCGGCCACCAGAAGTCGCATTATCTCGGCGATCCGCTCTATCCGACCGATTTCCTCTATGCCCGCCAGATCTTCGCGCTGTTGCCGCTTTTGGTGCGCGACCGGCCGATGACCGCGCTCGCCATGGTCGTCGGCATCGTCGCCGGCCTGTCGCTGCTCGTCTATGGCTGGCGGATGTGGCGCCGCAAGGTTCCCGCACTCAGCCGCAAGGGACGCCTTGCGCGGCTGACGCTGGCAGTGCCGCTGCTCGCCTTCTTCGTTTCGATCATGGACTATGCCACCTTCTCCTGGACCAGGGACCGGTTGCAGATCATCCCGATCATGTGGGACCAGAAGGAAAACTATGCCTCCAACGGTTTTGCGCTGGCCTTTGCGCTCAATGTGCCGATGGCGCATGTCTCTGCGCCGCCGGGCTATTCCGACAAGGCGATCGCGGCGATCGCCAGGCCCGATGTGACCGCCTCGGTGCCGGCCGAGAAGCCTGACATCATCATCGTCATGAGCGAGTCCTTCTGGGACCCGACCAAGCTGCCCGGCGTCACCATCACGCCCGATCCGATCCCCAATGTGCGGGCGCTGCGCTCCGGCTCGATGTTCTCGCCGGAGTTCGGCGGCATGACCGCCAATATCGAGTTCGAGGCGCTGACCGGCTTCTCCAACGCGTTCCTGCCGGCCGGCAGCATCCCCTACCAGCAATATGTGCGCACGCCGACGCCGTCGCTGGCAACCTTCCTCAAGAGCCAGGGTTATCGGGCGCGCGCCATCCATCCGGGCACCAACTGGTTCTGGAACCGTGGCGCGGTCTACGCCGATTTCGGCTTCAACGATTTCAAGTCGGAAGAGACGCTGCCGCCAATGCAAAAGCGCGGGCCACTGGCATCGGATGCCGCGATGACCGACGAGATCATCAGCGAGGCCGACGCCAGCGAAGAGCCGGTGTTCTTCTTTGCGGTCAGCCTGCAAAACCACGGTCCCTACGAACCGAACCGCTATTACAGTCCCACGCACAGGGTGCAGGCGCCGATCAGCCAGTGGGCGCGCGAATCGCTGCTCAGCTACGCCGAAGGCTCAGCCGATGCCGATCGCGGTCTCGAACGCCTCGTCGAATGGGCAAAGACACGCTCCCGCCCAACCGTGATCGCCTTCTTCGGCGACCATCTGCCGCCGCTCGGGCCGGTCTATGTCGAAACCGGCTTCCTGAAGGACAATGTCGCGCCGCGCAAGGAAGCGTCGCCCGAGGCTGCCCTCGAGCATCATGAGACGCCGCTGGTCATCTGGTCGAACCGCACCGGGCCGGCTGAGCACATGGGCGCTGTCAGCCCGGCCTTCCTGCCCTATCATATCCTGAAGACGGCCGGCATCAGCCATCCCTACTACACCGGCTTCCTGGGCGAGATGAGCGAACACTACCGTGTCGTCGACCGCAATTTGCTGCTGACGCCGGCTGGCGAGGCCACGCCCGATTGGGCGCGGCAGAAGGAGATCGATCCGGCGATCCGCGATTTCCGCCTGCTGCAGTACGATATGATGTTCGGCAAACGCCACGCAGCGCCCGACTTCTTCCCCGAAACGGTCGACAAGATTGTCGCCGCCCATACGAGTTGAGGCCAGCGATTTCCTCAGAGCCTGCTGGTCCGTCTCGGTTCGCGTGTTCAGTTGGTCAATTGCAGCTTCGTGAAGTTGTTGGCGATCTGAAGGAACACGTTCGGCAGTTTGGTCGGATCGTTGACGGCATAATAGTTGCTCGGATCCGAGGCGCAGGCGCTGTAAAGCGCACGGTTGGCTGCGGTGTCGGATTGCAGCACCATGGTGTAGATCTGCACGCCCTCGTTCTTCAATTGCGTGCAAACGTTTTTGGTCCAGCCGTCGACATTGCGCGCAGCGGTCGTCTGGTTGTCCGATCCGAAGCGGCCGCCAGCCAGATAGCCATAGGATGTGTAATCCGACTTTGTCGGTTCTTGTTCGCTGGCGCCATAGACGACGTTCTCGCCGTCGGTGAGCAACAGCACGATCTTGCTGATGCCGGGCGTCTTCCAAGGCGCTCCGTCGGTGTAGGGCGCGGCGGGCGACAGCACACGCATACCCCATGACAGGCCCTCGGAGACATTGGTACCCGAGCCATTCCACTCGGTCATCTGACTGGCCGCCTTGCGCAGCTTGTCGAAATCGTCGGTCAGGGGGACCACCGGGGTCGGACACGCACGGTTCGGGCCGACAGTGACGGGAGAGCCGATCTCGGTGATGAGTTCCTTGGCGGGCGCAACATATTTGGCGATCTTTTCCCTGGCATCCCTGTCATCGGGCGACAGAAGTTCGATGAGATTGCCGAGCAGGTTGCTGAGATCGATGCCCAGAATGTTGATGCCCGACTGGGCAAGCCTGGTTTTGTCGCTGACATCGTTGAGATAGGAGTTGTTGTAGTATTTATCCGAATTGCCATAGGAGCCAGACGGCTTCTGGGCGTCTTCGGGATCATCCGGCGCAAAGTAGGGCACGAACAGCGTGTCGGGCTTGGCCGGGTCGGGTGGCGTGTCGGAGATATTGTAAGCGCCTGGCCGCGCCTCGACGCAACCTTTCCATCCGGTGCCATTCCATCCGGCATCGGCCCATCCGGTCTTCTTGAGCTGTTTGAAAAGCGCCATGTGGTTCGGCCGCTTGCCGTCGATGACGGGAAAATTGACGCCGTTGGTTGAGGACTTGCCGTCCATGTCGATCCAGGACGGGTCGAAGCCGTCGCCATTGACATTGACGGCCGTCACGAAAGGAACCAGCGAGGCGCGGATCTTGCGCGTTGGCGATTTCGCCGCTTCGAGCGTGTCGAGCAACGATTTTGTCGCCGTCCTCAGCGCCGTCATCCGCGCGCCGGCCATCGAGCCGGTGTTGTCCAGCACCAGCACGACTTCGAGCTGGTTGTTCGATTCGACCGCCGAGGCATCGACCACGATGTGCTTGCTGTCGCCGAACAGGAAGGCGAAGTTGAGATGGACGTCCGCCGAGGCAACCGCCTTGGTCTTGACGAAGTTGACGCCCTTGTCGACAGTCAACGTCGCCTGCGCATTGTCGAGCTCGCCATGACCGACGATGTTGGCCTGGAAATAGCGGTTGAAAGCGTCATTGCGGGTGATGTCGAGATCGCCAAGATGCGAAGAAGCAAGGTTTGCCGAATCGAGAGCGTTCTGCAAATTGCTCTTGGCCCGCATAAGGGTCGAGACATCGGTTGCGAAAGCGACTGCCGTCAGGATGACCGGCAAACCCAGTCCCAGCACAAGCGTGAAATTGCCGCTCTTCGAGCGCCAGAATTTGTTGAGAAGCATCCTTACCCCCGGAAATGCTTGCCGCTTTTGCGCGGTTGTCCGGGCTTTTGCGCCTTCCATGATGAATCGACCGTTGACGGCCAGGCTTCAACTCCACACAACCTGCTGGTGTGGTTAAGACGTGGTTGCCGGAAACCACGACTCCGGCCGTTGCTGCTCCCGATCGTCGCCTGCGACACACGGGAATGCCGCTTGCCCTTGCTTTGCGGCCGGATTGCTGTATAGACGCCCGCAATCTGCCGGTCCTTGCTGGGGGCTGAACGGAGGGCCGGAGGTTTTTCAGAACCTTCGTGTGAAGCCGGAAGTGCTTCCGCCTCCCGTGTCTCCGCTCTCGACCGTCTCGTCATGCTCCTTTCTTCCCCCTGCCCCTCGAGGGTTTGCGGGTCAGAGAAGTTGCAGAGGCTTTTGCCGCCGGGAACCGGGAGAGAAACGAAGAAAGGCATAAGACATAATGGCTCTTTACGAACATGTGTTTCTTGCCCGGCAGGACCTCTCGCAGCAGCAGGTCGATGCGCTTGTCGAACAGTACAAGGGTGTCATCTCCGCAAATGGCGGGTCCGTCGGCCGGGTCGAGAACTGGGGACTGAAGTCCCTCACCTACCGGGTCAACAAGAACCGGAAGGCTTACTACACGCTGATGGACCTGAATTGCCCGGCGGCCGCGCTCAACGAGATGGAGCGCCAGATGGGCCTGTCCGAAGACGTGCTGCGTTTCCTGACCATCAAGGTCGAGGCGCATGAGGAAGGCCCGTCGGCCATGATGCAGAAGCGCGAAGAGCGCTCGGAACGCGGCGGCTTCGGCGACCGTGACCGTGGCGATCGTGGTCCGCGTTCGTTCGGCGATCGTGATCGCGGCGACCGTGGCGATCGTCCGCCGCGCTCGTTCGGCGACGCCGGTGCCGATCGTGGTCCGCGCCGTCCGCGCGAAGGCTTTGAAGGGGGTGCAGAATAATGGTCGACATCAATCAGATCCCGACCCGGCGCCCGTTCCATCGCCGCCGCAAGACCTGCCCGTTCTCCGGCGCCAACGCGCCCAAGATCGACTACAAGGACGTGCGTCTGCTGCAGCGCTACATTTCCGAGCGTGGCAAGATCGTGCCGTCGCGCATCACCGCCGTCAGCCAGAAGAAGCAGCGCGAACTCGCCAAGGCGATCAAGCGCGCCCGCTTCCTCGGCCTGCTGCCCTACGTGGTTCGCTAATATCTCAAATGCGGGCGGTTCGCCGCCCGCTCTTCTCCCACGGCGACGGGCGCCGCAGGGTTGAACATCAAATCCC
>NZ_RZRW01000028.1:0-21011 GCF_003998745.1 Mesorhizobium sp. M7A.F.Ca.US.014.04.1.1
AGGTTCATCGCGCCCTTGATGATGCCGTTGGTCTCGAGGAATTCCTCGTCGCACTGGGCGATGATGTCGACAATGGCATTGCCGATGCAAAGCACGTCATAATCCGGCATCAAAATCTCCGCCAAAAACCCGAGCCGGCTTCTTGCCACGCCGGCCCGGCGCGGGTCTAGCGATTTGAAACCGGTTTGCCTAGGGCGTGACACGCAACTTTGGCGGAACAGGCAAAGGGGCATCAGCCGCGAGGCGCTATGACAATTCGACCGTGGCCGAAGCATTTCATCGCCGCACCGCCTATAAGCCTGGATCAGACGATCCCGCTTCGAAGGCGAGCCAGCCCCCAATGTCTACAAAAAGCATGTCGACGAAGAACGAGCCTGCAAAAAACGATCTGACCACCGACCTGGTACTGCTCGTCGTGCTGGCAGTGCTCTGGGGCGCCTCCTACACCTTCATCAAGATCGGCGTCGAAACCATCCCGCCGGTCACCTTCATTGCCGCCCGCACCCTGATCGCCGGCGGCATCCTGTTGGCCATCATCCGCTGGCGCGGGCTCGCCTTGCCGGGCGATGCTGCAAGCTGGCGCCGCTTCGCCTTCCAGGCCTGCCTCAACAGCGTTATTCCGTTCACCCTGATCGCCGCGGCCGAACGCTCGGTCGATGCCGGCCTCGCCACCATCCTCAACGCGACCTCACCGATCTTCACCTTCCTCTTGACCGCGCTCATCACCCGCCACGAGCCGGTCACCTTGCGCAAACTGATCGGTGTGGGCGCCGGCATTGCCGGCATCTGCCTCATTATCGGCACGCAGGCGCTGGGTGGCCTCGGTCATGAATTGTGGGCGCAATTGGCAATCGTCGCCGCGACGGTCTGCTATGCCGGGGCCGCCATTTTCGGCCGCGGTTTCAAGGGCCTCGACCCAATGCTACCGGCCGCCGGTTCCATGCTGTGCGGCGCCGTCATCCTCGTGCCGCTCAGTCTGGTGTTCGACCAGCCGTGGACGCTGGCGCCATCGACCGCGTCGATCCTGGCCCTGCTCGGCCTGTCGGTCTTTTCCACCGCGCTGGCCTTCGTTATCTATTTCCGCCTCATCCACACGCTGGGTTCGGTCGGCACCACCTCGCAGGCCTATCTGCGCGTGCCGATCGGCGTCGGCATCGGCGCTCTCTTCCTCGGCGAAAGTCTTGGTTCGACGGCATGGCTGGGCATGGGTTTTGTCGTGGCCGGGGTCGCTGCCATGACCATCCCGGTTCGAAAGCCGGCGTTTGCGCGGTAAACGCCAGCCCGCTTGTGCTCATGGCCTGCGCTGCCTATCTCGGAAGCATCCGCCTTTTAGGCGGCGTCCGCTAACCGGGGGTGTGACAAGGTGATTTTCGACGCTGCCCGCGCTGCGGCCCTCGAGCTGATTTCGCCTCCCTTCCGGGCCGTGTTCGTCAAGACGCTGGGCTTGACCGTGCTGGCACTGGTGGCTCTGTGGTTCGGCCTGACCAGCCTCGTCGAGTGGCTGGCGCTGCCGTGGCTGCAGACGCTGTTGCCCGGCATGCCGTCCTGGGCCGGGTGGCTCGGCGGCATCATCGCGGCAATAGCGCTTGCCTTCGGCATGGCGTTGCTCATCGCGCCGGTGACGGCTGTTGTCGCTGGCCTGTTCCTCGACGATATCGCCGAAGTGGTCGAGCGCACCGACTATCCCGGCGATCCGACCGGCCGCGCCATGCCGGCGCTGCGCTCGCTGGTGCTGTCGGCGCGATTCCTCGGTGTCGTCATTCTCGGCAACATCGTCGCGCTGCTGCTTCTCTTGGTGCCGGGCGTCAACATAGCCGCCTTCTTCATCGTCAACGGCTATCTGCTCGGGCGCGAGTTCTTCGAATTCGCCGCCATGCGCTTTCGCGGCGAAGACGAGGCCAAGGCCTTGCGCAGGCACTATGCCGGCACAGTGTTTCTCGCCGGGCTGCTCATCGCCGCTTTCCTCGCCGTGCCGTTGCTCAACCTGCTGACGCCGCTGTTCGCCGCCGCCATGATGGTGCATCTGCACAAGGCGATCTCGGTGCGGGAAGTGGCTCGCTCCTCGCGCCGCTGAGCATTTTCTTCAGCGCAACAGGAATCCGCGTCCGAGCTCGTCGTCCGCTTCGACGATGAATTCGGCCCGCCCGGAATAATAGGCGCGGCCGCCGACGCGGGCGATGATCGCCTCATGCCGTCCAGCCTTCGCCGTCCGCGCCACGGCTCCGGAAAAACGCGAGCCGGCGATGCTCTCGAATGTGCGCGTCTGTCCGATCGCGATCTCGCCCTTGGCATGCATGGCCGCCAGCCTTGCGGTGACGCCGGAACCGGTTGGCGAGCGATCGACCTCGGCTTCGGCGAAGACGCAGATGTTTTTGGTCACCTCGCCGGAAAATGTGTCGCGGCCGTCGGTCAGGATGGTGCCGTATAGGTAGGCTAGGTCGCCGTGGTCGGGATGCGACAGCGGAAATTCAGCCTTGAGCCTGTCCGTCAGCCCCGTTGCCGCATCGACGAAATCGCGCATCCGGCTTCTGCCGAATTCGAGCCCGAATTGGTGACAATCGGCCAGCGCGTAGAAGGCGCCGCCATAGGCGACGTCGAAGCCAATCGTGCCGTGGCCCGCCAATTCGATCGCCTGTCCACCGGCGAAAAGGAAGGCCGGCACGCTTTCGAACGAAACCGCACCGGCCTTGCCGTCCCTGACCTCGACCGAGGCGACGACCAGCCCGCACGGCGCCTCGATATTGACTGTCGTGACTGGTTCCTGTTTCGCCACCAGCCCTTCATCGATGGCGTAGCGGCCGAGCGCGACGATGGCGTGGCCGCACATCGTGGAATAACCCTCATTGTGCATGAACAGCACGGCGAGGTCGGCGCCGGGCAGGTCCGGCTCGACCAGCAAGGCGCCATACATGTCGTAATGGCCGCGTGGCTCGAACATCAGGATTTTCCTGAGATGATCGAGATGGTCGCGCACATAGGCGCGCTTTTCCAGGATCGTGCCCTTGGGGATACCGGGATAGCCGCCGGTGACGATCCTCAGCGGCTCGCCGCCGGTATGCATGTCGACCACGGTCAGCGTCATGCGACGGGCCCCATTAATCCGAAGATTTGCCGAAGAGGGCCTGCAATTTGCTGAACGGCATGGCGGCGCGGGTGAAGCCGAAGGTGCCGTCTTGCTGGATTTCGCGTGCCGCCGTTTCCAGCATGCCGTAGGCGAAATTGGTCAGCCACGGCCCGAGCGAGATACGCTTGACGCCGGCCATGGCGAGATCGGCGATGGTAAAGCCCGGTACCGCCATGACATTGACCGGCTTGCTGACGGCAGAGCAGAGCGTGCGGATCATCTCGACGTTGCCGATGCCTGGCGCATAGAGTACGTCGGCGCCGGCCTTCTCGAACGCCTGCAGCCGCTTGATCGTGTCGTCGAGGTCGGACTTGCCCCAGAGGAAGTTCTCGGCCCGCGCAGTGAAGACGAAATCGCGTTTCAGGGCCCGCGCCGCTTCCACGGCCGCCGCAACGCGTTCGACGGCGTGCGCAAAATCATAGATCGGCTTGTCCGGATCGCCGGTGTGGTCTTCGATCGAGCAGCCGGCAAGGCCGGCAGCTTCCGCCGCGAAGATGGTTTCGGCGGCCTGCTCGGCGCTGTCGCCCTTGCCTTTCTCGAGGTCGGCCGAGACCGGCAGGCTGGTCGCCGCGGTCACTTCGCGGCAATGGTGGATCATCTGGTCGAAGGTCACCGCGCCGTCCGGCAGGCCGCGCGAAAAGGCAAAGCCGGCGCTGGTCGTCGCCAGCGCCGTGAAGCCGAACGAGCCGAGCAGCTTGGTCGTGCCGATATCCCAGGGATTGGGCACGACGAAGGTCGAGGCATGCAGGTCGCGAAAGATCTTGCCCTTGTCCATGGTAGTTCCCCATCATATGCGGTGTGGCCGAGCGGATTTTATCCTGCTCCATCTGGCCGGGCAAACGAATGCGGTTGGTTCAGAAGCGTTTGGCGTTCTCTCCTGCCAAATTGTTCAGCGCGTCGGAATCCTTGGCGTAGTGCGACGTTGTCTTGTCCCAATGATAGGTGACGGAGATGTCGTGAGATTCAGGTTTGGGCGGCTGGTCATCGCAGCTTTCGTCGTTCACGACGGTGGCATCGGTCACCGTTACCTTGATCGCCGCATGGCGTCGGCCCTCTGCGATGGCTTTAAAGGCAACGTCCTGCGTCCGGCTATAGGCACACACGTGCTCGTCGAACAAATAGATGATGTCGATCAGCTTCAACTTGTCCCTGGCGACCATAATCAGCGGGACGATCATATAGTTCTGGTTTGAATTGGAATGCGAACTCTCGATCATGAGGATATCATCATTGGCGCCGATGCCGAGCTTGCCGGGTTCGCGGAAATAGGTGCTGCGGTCGAGGGCGACATTGGCGGCGTCGAGCAGCCTTGGTTTGCCCGTAATGTCGTAGAGCGCTAGCACCGCATAGCCTTCTGCGCTGTCTGAGGAATCGCCGAGATCGAACAGCATGGTCAGGCGGTCCTTGCCTCCCGCCTTGATGGCAAGCACGGAGGCATTGGAAAAGCCTGAGGTTTCGGGCGGCGAGCCGCCGCTGTCGGGTCCCTCGATATGGCGCATAGCGATCGGCAGCCCGCCCCTGTAAAAGCCATTCTTGTCGGCGGCGAGGTCTGGAATGATCATCCTGGCGAGGTCGAGATAGGTGATGTCTTTTTGGCCGGGCAGTGGGCTGCCGAGCTCCGGAAGGCTGGCGTCTTGCGCGCCGGCTGCGGTCCACAGCAATGGCAGCAGCATCACGGCGAGGATGAAGCGAAGCAGGTTCGTCGGCATGGTCGCCTCAGGGTGTCGGGCGCGCGGAACGTAGCACAGCCTCCCAACCCGTCCAGTCCGTCAGCCAGCTCAGTGGATCGGCACCAGCCCGGCCAGTTCGCGCATGTCGTCGAACAGGATGCCGCCGGCCTGGATAAGGCCGTCGCGGTCGGAATAGGGATCGGCGTGATAGGAAAACACCCGCATGCCGGCCGCGATGCCGGCCTGCGTGCCAGCGACGCTGTCCTCGATGACGATGCAGTCGGCAGGTGCAAAGCCCACGGTTTTCGCAGCATGCAGGAACAGGTCCGGAAACGGCTTGCCGCGCGCGACCATCGTCGAGGAAAACATCGCGTGTTCGAACAGCGGCAACAGCCCGGTCTGGCCAAGTGTGATGTGCATCTTCGACACCCGGGCCGAGGTGGCGACGCAATAGGCGATCCCGGCTGACCGCACGGCCTCGACGAATTCGCGGACATAAGGGATTGCTTCGACGCCGTGGGCGAACAGGTCTGGCAGGCCGGCGTTCCAGCGATCGACAAAATCGGCGCCAAGCCTGACGCTGGTCTTTTCTTCGATCTCTTTCTGCACCGACGCCATGCTGCGGCCGGAGAAATTCTTGCGGCAATATTTGAAGCTTGTCGGATAGCCGGCAGCGGTCAGCCATTCGGCAAGGCGCCGATTGGCCAGGTTCTCCGTATCGACCAGGATCCCGTCGCAGTCGAAGATGACAAGTTTAGGCAGTTCAGGCATCAGGCGGTGCCGGTCGATCCGAACCCGCCCGCGCCGCGCGCCGTGCCGCCGGCCAGGTTGCGCTCTTCCACGGCGGCTTGCGTCACCGCGGCAAAAACGATCTGGGCGATGCGCATGCCGCGCGTCACGGCAAAGTCCTCATCGCCGAGATTGATCAGCAGGACCTTCACCTCGCCGCGATAGTCGCTGTCGATGGTGCCGGGCGTGTTGAGGACGGTCAGCCCATGCTTGAAGGCAAGGCCCGAGCGCGGCCGCACCTGGCCTTCCATGCCTTCGGGAATTTCCAGGATCAGCCCGGTCGGCACCAGAGCGCGTTTTCCGGGCAGGATCAGCAGCGGCCGGTCGTCCGGCACCGCGGCGCGCAGATCCATGCCGGCAGCACCGGTGCTTTCATAAGCAGGAAGGGGAAGTCCTTCAGCATGCGGCAACCTGACGAAGCCGACGGTCGGACCGATGACGGAGGGAGTTTGAAGGGCTGCGCGCATAAAATCGATCCTATCGGCGCGAACGGCGATTCGGTCAACTCGCCCGCAAGCCTATCAACGGCTTTCTTTCAGGCATCAGTATGGCCTGAGGTGTGTTGAGATTCAGGTCAGGCCGAGTCGAAACCCGTCGTTTGCAGGCCGGCATCACCTGAATATCGACATATCTTAGCGCACTTCCATCGGAACCACCGTCGTCTCCTTGATCTCTTCCATCACGAAAGAGGCGGAAACATCAGACAGCGCCACCTTGGCGATCAGCCGCTGGTAGAGCCGGTCATAGGCCTTCACGTCGGCGACGCGGGCGCGCAGAACGTAGTCGAGGTCGCCGGACATGCGGTAGACGCCGATGATCTCGGGAAAGCCGGTCACCGCCGCCCGGAATCTCTGCAGCCACTCCGGATCGTGGTTGGACGTGCGGATCAGGATGAAGACGGAAAGGCCAAGCCCGAGCTTTTCGGCATCGACCAGCGCCACCCTGCCGGTGATGACACCGGCCTCCTCCAGCCGCTTCACCCGGCGCCAGCAGGCATTGCGCGACAGCGCCACCCGTTCCGACAACTGGTCGACCGACAGCGTGCCGTCGCGTTGCAACTCGGCGAGCAATTTCCGGTCGATTTCGTCAATTTCCAGCGCCATGTGGGATATTTGTTCCATGCATCACCGAAATACAAGGACATTTTGAGACCGATGAACCGGCGAAGCATGTCAGGATACTCATATCAGGAACTTCAAGCGCTGAAGGGGAACCAGCATGTCGGTCGCAAGGATTTTCACCTCTCATCCGGCCAAGGTCGGCGAAACCTATTTCAGCCACATGGGCTTTGCCGCCTGGTTTTCGTCGCGCCTGTTGATGGCGGCCGGCGCCGCGCTCGTTCATGCTTTCTTGCCATTTCTGTTTGAAACTACCGCCAGCCGAATCGTTCGCGAGCTTTACGAGCGGACGCACAACAGAGGCACGCACGCGACCAAGGAGCCTGCGGCTCTTCCGGATCGCGCCTAGGCGATCCCGCCATCGAGCTTCGTCACCATGACCAGGGACGGGATCAACATTCGGCCTTTTGCTCCGGCCGTGGCGAAGCTGGCGTTGGCCGGGTAGTTGCAAATTGCGGCAACGCCGCGGGCCAGCGCCCCCCTCTGTCCTGCCGGACATCTCCCCCTCAAGGGGGGAGATTGGATGTCGCGACGGCTTTCGCCAATCGCCGACCTTGTGGGACTGAGCGAGGCGCCGAAACTGCCAATCTCCCCACTCGAGGGGGAGATGTCCGGCAGGACAGAGGGGGGCGCCGTAGGGCGTTAACCTATACAGACATCGGCCGACGCTGCCGTCCGTCCGGGTTATTGAGCAAACCGTCCCAACCCGTAAGGCGCGAGCAGCGGATCGCGCTCGCCATCAAGGATTTCGCGAGCGGCAAACAGGCCGACGGCCGGCGCCAGCGTGATGCCGGAATGCATGACGCTGACATAGACGCCGTCCATGCCCTCGGCGCGGCCGATGATCGGAAAACCGTCGATCGGCGTCGGCCGGTAACCGACCGTGTGGAAATCGAGCGCCAGCCCGTCTCCGCCGCGCAGGCTGGCTTTCAGGACCGCGACCAGTTCGCTGGCGGTGGCTTGCGCATCCATGCCGGGGTCGGCGCCGCCGAAATCGGAACCGGCGATGATACGGCCCTCGGCGGTCTGGCGCATATGCAGCCGCTCGGCCAGCACCAGTCCGTTCAGCAGTTTCTCGTAGGGCCGCGAGTGGACGATCAGGCCAGGTGGCGTCTCGAGCGGCAGATTTATGCCGGCGGTGGCGGCAATGCCCGCCGAGCCGACGCCGGCCGCGATCAACACCTCGTCGGTGGCAAGCAGCCCATGCGATGTGCCGACGCCCGAAATCCTGCCGCCTGTCTGGACAAGCGCCGTCACCGTGCTGGAGATGATCCGCGCGCCGCGTCGTTCGGCATCGGCCAGCAGCGCCTTCGTTGCCGCGACCGGCTCGGCAACGCCCTCTTCGGCGACATGCAAAGCGACGTCCGGGAGTTGGGTGAGATTAGGCTCTATACGGGCCGCGCCGGCGCGGTCGACGCGCTCGATGCCGTAGCCCCAGGCCGAATGCTGCGCGGTATAGGCTTCCATGTCGGCCGCCGATAGATCCCAGCACAGGCCGCCGCACCAGTTGAGCGGCAGGCCGGGCACGTCCCGCGCCAGCCGCGACCATTCGGCCATGGCGCGGGTGCGCAGCCGGAAATAGGGCTCCGGATTGCCCCAGGTGGCATTGATCCAGGCAAAGGAGTTCGGCGTGGCGACCCCACCGGCGGCGCTGTCGGCGGCGATGACCGTCACCTGTGCGCCTGCCCTGGTCAGGTGCCAGGCCATGGAAGCACCGATGATGCCGGCGCCGATGACGATCACTTGTTTCACCGCAGCCATGTTCGCTCCTCAAACTCGCCACCCCCTGAGGGACACTCTTCCAGTGCCACCCCCGCTTGCCAACATCGGCAACGCAAATTATTCGGCTTGACATCAATACGTACGTACGTATTATATCGGTATGGCCAGACAATCACTCCGCGAAAACCTCCTTGACGCCGGGTTCCGGACCATCTGGAATTCCGGCTATGCCGCCGCCGGTGTGCGCGACATCGTTGCCGCCGCCGACGCCCGGCCCGGCTCGTTCACCAACCATTTTGCCTCCAAGGAGGAGTTTGCCGGGGAGGTGCTGGACCGCTATTTCGCCTATGTCGGCAAGTTGGTCGAGAAAGCCTTGGCGCAGGACGGCACGCCGCCCATCGGCCGGCTGAGGCGCTACGTCGATGTCATCACCTCGAAGCTTGAGGCGCATGATTGGGCACGCGGCTGCATGATAGGCAATCTCAGCCTCGAGACCGCGGTCCACAGCGAGCCGCTGCGCCTGCAACTCGTCGACATCTTCGAACGCTGGCGCCAGCCCTTCGCCGCCTGCATCGCCGAAGGCCAGGCAGCCGGCGACATCTCCAAGACCTTCGAGGCCGAGGACCTTGCCGACTTCCTGCTGTCGTCTTGGCAGGGCGCCATGCTGCGCATGAAGGTTGAACGTAGCCCCGCGCCGCTCGAGCGGTTCAAGAAAATCATCTTCAGCACAGTTTTTGCAAAGGAGCCGACCCCATGAGTTCGAAAGCCAACATTTCTCAAGCTGGCGTCGCTGCACCGAGACGCTCGCAGATCGCCGTGCTCGATTCGACCATGTCCTATGTCGAGACGGGAGCGTCCGGCCCCACCGTTCTGTTCCTGCATGGCAATCCGACCTCATCCCACATCTGGCGCAACATCATCCCGTATGTCGCGCCGCTCGGTCGCTGCATCGCGCCCGACCTGATCGGCTACGGCCAATCCGGCAAGCCCGATATCGATTATCGCTTCTTCGATCACGTCCGCTATCTCGACGCCTTCCTGGACGTGCTCGACATCCAGGAAGTGGTGTTGGTCGCGCAGGACTGGGGCACGGCCCTGGCTTTCCATCTCGCGGCGCGGCGACCGCAACGCGTGCTCGGCCTTGCCTTCATGGAATTCATCCGACCCTTCGAGCGCTGGGAGGATTTTCATCAGCGCCCGCAAGCCCGCGAAATGTTCAAGGCGCTGCGCACGCCGGGTGTCGGCGAGAAGCTGGTCCTGGAAGACAATGTCTTCGTCGAAAAAGTGTTGCCGGCCTCGGTGCTGCGTACACTGAGCGATGAGGAGATGACCGTCTACCGGGCGCCGTTCCCGACACCGCAATCGCGAAAGCCGGTGTTGCGCCTGCCTCGGGAATTGCCGATCGAGGGCCAGCCCGCCGACGTTGCCGCCATCAGCGAACATGATCATCGCGCACTTCGGCTCTCCACCTATCCGAAACTGCTGTTTGCGGGCGATCCCGGCGCGCTGATTGCGCCGCAGGCCGCACGCGAATTCGCCGCCGGGCTGAAGAACTGCCGGTTCATCAATCTCGGACCCGGTGCGCACTATCTGCAGGAAGACCATGCCGACGCGATAGGCGGCACCATTGCCGGCTGGCTCCCCGAGGTCTTTCAGGCGAGCCGCACGGCCGAATTGGCCTGAAGCAAGCCATGGCTTCCGGCGGCTTCCCTGCCGCCGGACCGGTCGACAGGCCCGCACTGCGCTGCTAGAAGCCCGGCCTGTCACACGGAAATCCCAGAGAATGCCCGAAGCAATAGAAGAAGAAGTGGCGCGCCGCCGCACCTTCGCGATCATCGCGCACCCGGACGCCGGCAAGACCACGCTCACCGAAAAGCTGCTGCTGTTCGGCGGCGCCATCCAGCTTGCCGGCGAGGTCAAGGCCAAGAAGGACAAGATCCAGACGCGGTCGGACTGGATGAAGATCGAGCGTGAGCGCGGCATTTCGGTCGTCACTTCGGTGATGACCTTCGAGTATGAAGACAATGTCTTCAACCTGCTCGACACGCCCGGCCACGAGGATTTCGCAGACGACACCTATCGCACGCTATCGGCGGTCGACTCGGCCGTCATGGTCATCGATGCCGCCAAGGGCATCGAGCCGCGCACGCTGAAGCTTTTCGAAGTCTGCCGGCTACGCGACATCCCGATCATCACCTTCGTCAACAAGATGGATCGCGAAAGCCGCGATCCGTTCGAGATTCTGGATGAGATCGAGCAGAAGCTGGCGCTGGATACGGCGCCGATCACCTGGCCGATCGGCCGGGGCAAGAATTTTTCCGGCACCTACCATCTGGCGCTGAACGCCGTGCGCAGGGGCGACGACGAGAAGGAGCGCACGCCGGTCAACGGTCCCGATTCCAACCGCGTCGCCGGCCTTTTGCCGGAGAACGAGCGCGAGGCCTTCATCGAGGAGCTGGAGCTGGCGCGGGAAGCATGCAGACCCCTTGATATAGAAGCCTTCCGCGAGGGTCACCTGACGCCGGTCTATTTCGGCTCGGCGCTGCGCAATTATGGCGTGCGCGACCTGATCGAGGCGCTCGGCGCTTTTGGACCGCCGCCGCGTGCTCAAGAGGCCGACACCCGCAAGGTCGAGGCGACCGAAGAGAAGATGACGTCCTTCGTCTTCAAGATCCAGGCCAACATGGATCCCAACCACCGCGACCGCATAGCCTTCGTCCGCGTCTGTTCGGGCAAGCTCGAGCGCGGCATGAAGGCCAAGCTGGTACGCACGGGAAAACCGATGTCGCTGTCGGCGCCGCAGTTCTTCTTTGCCCGCACACGCGTCACCGCCGACGAGGCCTTTGCCGGCGACGTCGTCGGCATTCCCAACCACGGCACGCTGCGTATTGGCGATACGCTGACCGAGGGCGAGGAAATCCTGTTCCGCGGCGTTCCGAATTTCGCCCCGGAAATCCTGCGCCGTGTCCGCCTCGGCGACGCGATGAAGGCCAAAAAGCTGAAGGAAGCGCTGCACCAGATGGCAGAGGAGGGCGTCGTGCAGCTGTTTTCGCCCGAGGACGGCTCACCGGCCATCGTCGGTGTCGTCGGCGCGCTGCAACTCGACGTCCTGAAGGAACGGCTGAACTTCGAATACACCCTGCCGGTCGAATTCGAGATGTCGCGCTTTTCCGTGTGCCGCTGGATCTCGGCCGACGACAAGGCCGAGGTCCTGCGTTTCATCGAGGCGCATCGCGGCGACATCGCCCGCGACCTCGACAACGACCCGGTGTTCCTCGCCCAGCACGCCTTCTCGCTGAACTACGAAGCGGAGCGCTGGAAGGCGATCAAGTTTGCCACGATCAAGGACTATCAGGTCCGCGACAGAGCGGCGTAAGTCGCGCTTTTTCCTTCTCCCCGTTCACGGGGAGAAGGTGCCCGAAGGGCGGATGAGGGGCGGCGCGACCCTCGACTATCCTCTGGCAGCTTCCTCTATCTTGGCGATGTCGATCTTGCTCATCTGCATCATCGCCGACATCACGCGGCCGGCCTTGGCCCGGTCCGGATCCAGAAGCAGGCGCGGCAGCTGCTCCGGCACAACCTGCCAGGAGACGCCGAATTTATCCTTCAGCCAGCTGCATTGCGATGGTTGGCCGCCACCTTCGATGAGCTTGTCCCAGAAGTAATCCACCTCTTCCTGCGTCTTGCAGTCGATCGACTGCGACATCGCTTCGCTGTGCTTGAACTGCGGTCCACCATTGAGCGCCTGGAACTGCACGCCGTCGAGTTCGAACGTGGTCACCAACACCTTGCCTGCATCGGCGTGGCCTTCGGGCCAACGCATCACGCTCAGCACCTTGGAATTCTTGAAGATGGAGACGTAGAAGTTCATGGCCTCTTCGGCTCGGCCGTCGAACCACAGGCAGGTGGTGATCTTTTGCATGTCGTGCTCCTCGTGCTGTTTCGGTCGCTGTTCCTGTGAAACGGCTGACTCCGAATATGGTGCCATCTCCTTGCCGTCTGCCCAAGGACGGACATGCAGCGCGCCATCCGACAGTGCCACGCATTTTTTTGAGAGAATCTGGCGCATTGCAAAATTGTGGCCAGACCATACTTGCGCGTCTATAACGCCTGCGGTCCGAATTCAGCTCCGCCGCGCCAACCCCTGGGCTGCGGCCAGCCACCAAGGAAAAAACATGCCTGCCTATCGTTCCCGCACCACCACCCATGGCCGCAACATGGCCGGCGCTCGCGGCCTCTGGCGCGCCACCGGCATGAAGGACTCGGATTTCGGCAAGCCGATCATTGCGGTGGTCAACTCCTTCACCCAGTTCGTGCCGGGCCATGTCCATCTGAAGGATCTCGGCCAATTGGTCGCGCGCGAGATCGAAAAGGCCGGCGGCGTTGCCAAGGAATTCAACACCATCGCCGTCGATGACGGCATCGCCATGGGCCATGACGGCATGCTCTATTCGCTCCCGTCGCGCGAGCTGATCGCCGATTCTGTCGAATACATGGTCAACGCGCATTGCGCCGACGCCATGGTCTGCATCTCCAATTGCGACAAGATCACGCCCGGCATGCTGATGGCCTCGTTGCGCCTCAACATCCCGACCGTCTTCGTCTCCGGCGGTCCGATGGAAGCCGGCAAGGTGGTGCTCGCCGGCAAGACGCAGGCGCTCGACCTGGTCGATGCCATGGTCGCGGCCGCCGACGACAAGATCTCCGATGAGGACGTCAAGGTCATCGAGCGCTCGGCCTGCCCGACCTGCGGCTCCTGCTCGGGCATGTTCACCGCCAATTCGATGAATTGTTTGACCGAGGCGCTTGGCCTGTCGCTGCCCGGCAACGGCTCGACATTGGCGACGCATGCCGACCGCAAGCGTCTGTTCGTCGAGGCCGGCCACCTGATCGTCGATCTCGCCCAGCGCTATTACGAACAGGACGACGAAACCGCACTGCCGCGCAACATCGCCTCGAAGGGCGCTTTCGAGAACGCCATGACGCTCGACATCGCCATGGGCGGTTCGACCAACACCGTGTTGCATATCCTGGCTGCCGCGCATGAGGGCGAGATCGATTTCGATCAGGACGACATCGACGCGCTGTCGCGCAAGGTGCCGGTGCTGTGCAAGGTTGCGCCCGCCAAGTCCGACGTCCACATGGAAGACGTCCACCGCGCCGGCGGCATCATGGCCATCCTCGGCCAGCTCGACAATGCCGGCCTGCTCAACCGCGACCTGCCGACGGTGCATACGTCAACCCTGGGCGAGGCGCTCGACCATTGGGACATTTCCCGCACGACCAGCCAGAGCGTGCGCGATTTCTTCCTCGCCGCCCCTGGCGGCGTGCCGACACAGGTCGCCTTCAGCCAGGAGCGCCGCTGGGACGAGCTCGATCTCGACCGCGAGAAAGGCGTTATCCGCTCGACCGAACATCCCTTTTCCAAGGATGGCGGCCTTGCCGTGCTGAAGGGCAATCTGGCGCTCGACGGCTGCATCGTGAAGACGGCGGGCGTCGATGAATCGATCCTGAAATTCACCGGCCCGGCCCGCGTGTTCGAAAGCCAGGATTCGAGCGTCAAGGCGATCCTGTCCAATGAGATCAAGGCCGGCGATGTCGTCGTCATCCGCTATGAAGGACCGCGCGGCGGCCCCGGCATGCAGGAGATGCTCTATCCGACCAGCTATCTGAAGTCGAAGGGCCTCGGCAAGGCCTGCGCTCTGATTACTGACGGCCGCTTCTCCGGCGGCACCTCGGGTCTGTCGATCGGCCATGCGTCGCCGGAAGCTGCCGAAGGCGGTTTGATCGGACTGGTGCAGGAGGGCGATACGATCGAGATCGACATCCCGAACCGCAGCATCCGCCTGGCTGTCGATGAGGCGGAACTCGCTGCGCGCCGGGCGGCGATGGAGGCCAGGGGCGCCCTGGCCTGGAAGCCTGAGGAAAAGCGCAAGCGCAAGGTGACGACCGCCTTGCGCGCCTATGCCGCCATGGCCACCAGCGCGGCCAAGGGCGCGGTGAGGTTTGTGCCGGAGTGAGGTTTCTTCCTTCTCCCCTGTGGGAGAAGATGTCGCCGCAGGCGACGGATGAGGGGTGGTCCAGAGAACACCGACGTCTCACTCCGCTGGAACACCCCTCATCCGTCTCGGCGCCGCGCGCCGATCCACCTTCCCCCACAAGGGGGGGGAAGGGAAGAGAAGTGCTACGGCATCAACTGATACTCATAGAGCTTCTGATAGAGCCCGCCCTGCTTGAGCAAGGCCTTGTGCGGGCCGCTTTCCACCACCTTGCCGGCTTCGAGCACCACGATTGTGTCGGCCTGGTGCACGGTCGACAGACGGTGCGCGATGACGATCGTCGTGCGGCCTTCCGTCAATTGCTGCAGCGCGTCGCGGAACAGCGCTTCCGATTCGGCGTCGAGCGCGCTGGTCGCTTCGTCCAGCAGCAGGATCTCCGCATTGCGCAGCATGGCGCGTGCGATCGAGATCCGTTGGCGCTGGCCGCCCGACAGTAGGCCGCCATTCTCGCCGACATCCGTCTCGTAGCCTTTCGCCTGCGCGCTGATGAAGTCATGCGCGTTGGCCGCCTTGGCGGCGGCGATCACCTCATCGTCGGTCGCACCCTCGCGCCCAAGCCGGATGTTGTGCATGATGGTGCCGGCAAACAGGAACGTATCCTGGCTGACATAGGCGATCTTTTCCCGCAGCGATGCGAGCGTCGCATGGGAAATATCCTGACCGTCGAACAGCACCCTGCCGCTCTGCGGATCATACATGCGCATGATCAGGTTTAGAATCGTCGACTTGCCGCCGCCGGAAGGCCCGACCAGCGCCGTCATCTTGCCGGGCGCAAGCGTCAGATCGAACCTGTCCAGCACCGGCGGCCCTTTCTGATAAGCGAAGTCGACGGCGTCGAACCGGATCTCGCCCGGTCCGGCCAGAAGCGGCTTCGCGTCCGGCTTCTCGACCAGAGTGAGCGGCTGGTCGGCGAGCTCGAACATCATGCGCACGCCGACAATGCCGCTTTCCAGCGATATGCGTACGCGCGCAAGGCGCTTTGCCGGCTCATAGGCAAACAGGAGCGCCCCGATGAAGGCCATGATGTTTCCCGGCATCTGGCCGCCCTGCAAGACCAGGAAGCCGCTGACGAAGATGGCCCCGGCAATAGCCAGCCCGGCCAGCGTCTCCATCACCGGGCTTGTCGCAGCCTCCAGCGTCGCGATGTTATTGGCCCGGTTCTCGACGTCCGACACGGCCTTGTACATGCGGTTGCGCATCGCGCCTTCGAGGTTGAAGGATTTGACGACGCGCACGCCGATTGCCGTTTCCTGCATCACCTGCACGATCTGGCCGACCGAGCGAAACTCCATCGCGGCGAACTTGCGAACACGTTTCAGGATGCGGTTGACCCCGTAGATAGCCAAGGGGCCGACGACGAAGCAGATTATAGACAAGGCTGGCTGCTGCCAGACCATGACTCCTACCAGGACGACCAGCGACAACAGATCGCGCACATAGGACGTGACAACGAGGTCGAGCACGTTGCGTGCCGCCTGCGCATTGTTGGTCATGCGTGTGATCAGGTCGGACGACGAGGTCGAATGGTAGAATTCGATGCCTTGCGCCAGGATGCGGTCGTAGATCTTGCGCTGGCGGTCGGCGATGATGGCGTTGCCGACACGGCTCATGAAATAGGCCTGAATGAAGTTGGCGAGGCCCTTGAGGATGAAGATCGTGGCGACCCCGCCCGCAATCAGGTTGACCCGGTCAATCCGCTTGAAGACTACGAATTCGTCGGTGATCTCTTTGAGAATCCAGGCGCTGGCGCCGGTCGTGGCGGCCACCACAAGCATCGACAAGATCGCGGCGCCGTAGCCAAACCTGTGCTGATAAAAGGATTCCCGGATCAACCTCGCGACGAGGCGCTGGTTTTCCGTCGAGCGGAAGAAACGAAACAAACGGCGGATCCTTGAAACCGGGACAACGAAGGCGGCTTATAGAGGGAGTTGCGGCCGGATGAAACCATCCGCGGCCGCCGCGGACAAATCGCTGTTGCAAGCGGCATCGACGGGATGCGATTTTCAGCCTCGGCTATATCAGATGATTCTTTTGACGGGATGACGACGGATGGATTTCGACCTTATCGTTCGCGGCGGCACACTGCCTGATGGCAGGGTTGCCGACATCGGCATCAACGGTGAGACGATCGCGGCGATCGAGCCCGTTCTCCAGGGTTCCGCGCGGACCGAGGTCGACGCCCGTGGCAATCTGGTCTCGCCGCCCTTCGTCGATCCGCATTTCCACATGGATGCGACGCTCTCCTACGGCATTCCGCGCATCAACGCTTCGGGTACGCTGCTCGAAGGCATTTCGCTGTGGGGCGAGTTGAAGCCGCTTTTGACGCATGAGGCCGTGCGTGATCGCGCGCTGGCCTATTGCGACTGGGCGGTGTCGATGGGCCTGCTCGCCATCCGCACCCATGTCGATGTCTGCGATGACCGCCTGCTGGCGGTCGAGGCGTTGCTCGAGGTCAAGAAGACGGTCGCTCCCTACATCGACCTGCAATTGGTCGCCTTCCCGCAGGACGGGTTTTATCGCTCTCCATCGGCGCGTGAAAACACCATCCGCGCGCTCGACATGGGCGTCGACATCGTCGGCGGCATCCCGCATTTCGAGCGCACCATGGCCGACGGCACGCGCTCGGTAACGGAGCTGTGCGAGATCGCGGCCAGCCGCGGCCTGATGGTCGACCTGCATTGCGACGAGACCGATGATCCGCTGTCGCGCCATATCGAGCAGCTTGCCTATGAGGCGCAGCGTCTTGGTTTGCACGGCAAGGTCGCCGGTTCGCACCTCACCTCGATGCATTCGATGGACAATTACTACGTCTCGAAGCTTTTGCCGCTGATCGCCGAGGCCGGCGTCTCGGTCATTCCCAATCCGCTGATCAACATCATGCTGCAGGGCCGCCACGACACCTTCCCGAAGCGCCGCGGCCTGACCCGGGTCAAGGAAATGCTGGCGCTCGGCATTCGCGTCGGCTGGGGCCAGGATTGCGTGCTCGATCCCTGGTATTCGCTGGGCACCGCCGATATGCTCGATGTCGCCTTCATGGGTCTGCACGTCGCTCAGATGTCGAGCCCGGCAGAGATGGCGCGCTGCTTCGACATGGTCACCAACGTCAATGCCGCGATCATGGGCCTCGATCATCTCGGCCTGGCGGTCGGCAAGCGCGCCAGCCTGGTCGTCCTCGATGCCGGCAATCCGGTCGAAGCCCTGCGGCTGCGCGCCGAGCGCCTGTGCGTCATCGCCAGGGGCAAGGTGGTGGCGGAGCGGACGAAGCAGGAAACCAGGCTGTCCATCGGCGGAAGGCCGGGAATGGTGAACCGGCGGCACATATCCAGCTAGATACAGCCGATTCCCGGCGCTGGTCTTACCCATTGCCCGAATTCTCCTCGTCAAGGCAGCCACTTCCGTCTACGACGCGGCTTACTAGGGAGGAATCGGGATCGGCATGACGCAGCCCGTGGCGCAGAATTCGACGATCAGGAATGTGCTTTTGGCCGGCATTCTGTTGATGCTGGCCGGCGATTTCCTTTTTGCGCTGAACGACGCCATGGGCAAATGGCTGGTCGCCAGCTTCTCCGTCGGCCAGGTGGTGCTGATCCGCTCCATCGGCGCCTTCTTCGTGCTCGGCCCGATGATCGCCAACCAGGGCCCGGCCAAGCTGTTTCGCATGGAACGCCTGGAGCTGCAGCTGCTGCGGGTGGTGATGACCACGCTCGACACCGCGCTCTTCTATGCCGCCGTGGTCTATCTGCCGCTGGCCGATGTGATGAGTTTCTACATGGCGGGGCCGATCTACGTCGCGGCACTCTCGCACCTCTTGCTTGGCGAAAAGGTCGGCTGGCGCCGCTGGATGGCGATCCTGCTCGGCTTCTGCGGTGTGCTGATCATGCTGAAACCGTCGTCGGCGGCGTTCTCGCTGTCGTCAGGCTTTGCGCTGGTGGGCAGTATCTCCTTCGCCTTCGCCATCATCCTCAACCGCCGGCTGCGCGGCACCAGCGACACCAATCTGGTGACATGGCAGACCATCGGCACGCTGCTGATCGGCGGCGTGCTGAGCATCGGCGCCTGGCAGACGCCGTCGGCGCTCGATCTCGGCGCCATGCTGCTGCTCGGCATCGTCTCCTGCGGCGCGCATCTGATGATCACCAGGGCGCTCAAGCTGGCGCCGGCCTCGACGCTGGCGCCGCTGCATTACACGCTGCTGCTGTGGGCGGTGGTGTTCGGACTGGTGTTCTTCGGCGACGTTCCCGGTCCGCGCATCCTGATCGGCTCGGGCATTGTCGTTCTCGCCGGCCTGTTCATCTTCCACCGCCAGAAAGTGGTCGAGACCACCGTGCCGCCCGAAAACGTGCCGAAGGGCGTGAATTAGTCCAGGCTCACCCCCGGCGGATCGCCGCCAGATGCCGTGAAAACTCGGACGTCTCCATCAGCGCCTTGCAGCGCGCGAACCGCCCGTCGGCATAGGCGCGAAAATCATCGACCGGGTTGTTGTTGGCGAGCTGGATCAGCCCCCACAGCGTCCATAACAGGTCGCACATCGCCTTGTAGATGACGATGCGGCCGCGCTCCGCCGGCCTCGCCTCGCCGCCGAAATAGGCGCGCATCATCTCTTCGTCTTGCGCCAGATCGAATTTACCTTCCACGGAGAGGTCGCCAAGGTCCCAGAGCGGGTCGTTCATGCCCGAATATTCCCAGTCGACGATCCACATCCGCTCGCCCGTATCGAGGAAGTTCTCGCACAGCGGATCGCAGTGGCAGGCAACGATCGGCAGCGGATGGGCGGCAAGTGCCGAGCGCACGGTTTCCGCCTCGCGCACCACGTCATGATAGCCGGCGGGCAGGGCGATCTCCTTGGTGGACAGCACCTTGAGATAGTCGTCGATCATCGCAAACAGCTCGAAGCGGAAGGGAAACACCGCGCCTGAATTGTGCAGCTTGCGAAAGGCCTCGCCGGCGCGGGCTGGACTGCCCGGCCGAACCTTGAATTTCTCCTCCGACATGGTTTCGGCGCCGGCGATGTAGCGTGTCACCATCAACCCGGTGCCGGCATCGACATGCAGCACCTCGGGACTGACCCCTGCTTTTGCAGCTTCGCGTGCAGCCACCGCTTCGTTGGCCCGGTTGATGTATTCCTCGGTGCCCTTGCCGGGAATGCGCAGGCAGAAGTCGCCGGCCTTGAAGACGAGGTTGGTGAGGCCGCCCAGCCGTTCCAGCGGCCCGCTGTAGCCGGCCAGCATGGGAATGGCGTCCAGTGCCGCGCGCGCCTAGTCTGTAATCATGCCTGCGCCCCCACACACTGTTATTTGTCGCGGCAACGGTTCCACAATTTTCGCGCTTTGGCTATCATCACTGCGAGATCAAAAATTGGCGGACTGGATCAAAGTGGCGGACAACAAACATCAGGGTGCGCTTGGCGCGGCCTACGCGGCAAAGCGGCCCGAAGAGGTCGCCGCACTTTATGATCGTTGGTCGCAGACCTACGACGCCGACATGTCGGCCGCCGGCTATCGCCATCCGACGATCTGCCTTGCGCTGCTGACCCGCCATCTGCCGCGCGGTTCAGCACCGCTGCTCGATGCCGGGGCCGGCACCGGTCTCATCGGCGAATGGCTTGATATTGCTGGTTACCCGCAAGTCGAGGCACTCGATATTTCGCAAGGCATGCTGGATCAGGCAGCCCGCAAGGGTGTCTATTCCGCGCTCCATTGCCTGGCGCTGGGCGGTCATCTGCCCTTTGCCGATGATGCCTATGCCGGAGTGATCTCGGCCGGCGTCTTCACATCAGGTCATGTTGGCGTCGAGGGGCTGGACGAACTGATCCGCATCTGCCGGCCGGGCGGCATCATCGTGCTGACGGTCAAGAACTCGCTGTGGGATCAGGGCTTCGCCACGCGCGTCGCTGAGCTCGAGGCGCAGGGCCTCGTCACCCGCGTCGAGGAAACGCGCCCTTATGTCTCGATGCCCGGCGAAGCCGACACCGTGCCCAGCCGCGGCCTCGCACTGCGCGTGACCTGACCTACGCTTTGACCCTCGCGCCTGCCGGGTCGTACATCGGCTCGAGGTGGATCTTGGCCGGCGTCCTCTCCATCGCAACCACCAGTTCGTAGTCGCCCGAGGCGAGAAAATCGTCGCTGACCCCGTCGGCGTTGCGCACGTAGCCGTAGCCGATGGTCTTGCCCAGCGTATAGCCATAACCGCCGCTGGTGAGATAACCGACAGGCTCGCCATTGCGCAGGATGGTTTCGCGGCCGAGCAGCACGATCTCGGGGTCGTCGACCGTGAAGCCGGCAAAGCGTTTCTTCATTGCCGTGCCGCCGGTCTTCTCCAGCGCGCGCCGTCCGATGAAATCCGTGTTCTTGCGCAGCTTGACCGCCCAGCCGAGCCCGGCTTCCTGCGGCGTGTCGTTGGGCGTGATGTCGGAGCCCCAGGCACGATAGCCCTTTTCCAGCCGCAGCGATTCCAGTGCCCGATAGCCGATCGGGCGGATGTCGTGCTTTTTGCCTGCCGCCATCAGCGCGTCGAAGACTTCGCCGGTGGC
>NZ_RZRW01000281.1:0-7579 GCF_003998745.1 Mesorhizobium sp. M7A.F.Ca.US.014.04.1.1
GATCTCGGAAGACGCCCGGCTGGTGGCGTTGCCGATCGGTGGCGGTGAGCTTGCCGTCAGCCGGCAACGGCCGAACGAATTCACCGTCGACAACTGGAAACGCGCGCTGACATCGGAAACCATCGTCGTTCCGGAAGTGTTCGACAACAGCGATGGGCAATTCGACGTCGCGGATGCCGTTGAGCTACCGCCGGGATCGCCGTTCTATTGCTCCTCAGGCGTTTGCGTGGCCAGGCACATGTCCGGTGCGATCATTGCCTATGTCGAGGACCGCAAGGACACCTGGAAAGCCTGCGGCTTCGCCGAACTGATCGTCGTCAACGACGCCACCGCCTATGACGCCTGTCACAACCCGCTGGTTCTCGTCATCACCAAGCGGCAACTGGCTCGCAAAGGCAGTGCCGCGGTCTTCTTCGATCGCCAATCGGCGACCACGCCGGCGACGATCAGCTTCGCGGTGGACAGCCCATATCGGCCCTGGCACACGCAACGCAGATACTCTCGCGAGGCGAGGGGGCTGGCACCCTTCAAGAAACCCGAGAAGCCAGTGGTCAACCCACAGCCGTCTCAGTAGCGACGGATCAGGCCGACGAGCTTGCCTTGCACCTTGACCCTGTCCGGCCCGAAAATCCGTGTCTCATAGGCTGGATTGGCGGCTTCGAGGGCAATCGAGGCGCCCTTGCGGCGGAACCGCTTCAGCGTCGCTTCCTCTTCATCGACCAGCGCCACGATGATCTCGCCGGGGCTGGCCGTGTCGGCGTTACGGATGATAACGGTGTCGCCGTCGAAGATGCCGGCCTCGATCATCGAATCGCCCTTGACCTCCAGCGCATAGTGCGCGCCGCCCATGATCATGTCCGGCGGCACCGAAATCGAATGCGTCTGATGCTGGATGGCATCGATCGGCACGCCGGCGGCGATGCGACCCATGACCGGGATCGAAACGGCAGAGACCGCATCGTCGTCATTGCCGGGCGAAGGCATCCGCGAAGGCGCCGGCTTGATCTGCCGGCCAAGAGCACCACCCTGACCAAGACTGCCCTGGATGACGCTTGGCGAAAACTTCTTTGCCGCATTGAGGCCTGGCGCGATGGAGTCCGGCAGCCGCAGCACTTCCAGCGCGCGGGCCCGATTGGGCAGCCGGCGGATAAAGCCGCGCTCCTCAAGGGCCGTGATCAGCCGATGAATCCCGGATTTGGAGGCAAGGTCGAGCGCCTCCTTCATCTCGTCGAAGGATGGCGGAATGCCGCTCTCCTTCAGGCGTTCATGGATGAACATCAGCAGTTCATGTTGCTTGCGTGTCAGCATGGCGGCCCCCAGGTTCCCTGAAACCAGAATCGAAAAACAAACCCAGAACAAACACTATCTGTTCCAGTTGTGTTCTGCAACCGTTTAAAGTTTAATGAATTTGTTAAGGCTGCTGAAATTATTTGGCGCTTGCCAGCGGGTTACGATCGACGGGCGCCACCTTCGGCAATGCGCCTGCTCACATTGAAATTGTTATGGTTAATGACCTGTGGCTTATCCCCTACCAAAGCTTGGCATTATCTGTCGATCGACCTCGACAAGGGGCGATTGCAACCTTCGGGACGTTCGTTGGCCGTGAACGAAACGGAGCCAAAACGCCAACGTCAGTTGGGCATTTTGGCTGGAAATTCAGCTCTCCGTCATTTGCCAGGCAGTGAGGGCAGCGACGGCGGATCGCCGGGATCGGTGCGTCAGGTAACGGCTTCCTTGACGGCGAAACGCTGGTCCTTCCATGCTCCCGTGCGCAGAATGTCTTCCAGAACCTCAACCGCCAGCCACACATCCTTGTAGCTGACATAGAGCGGCGTGAAGCCGAAACGGATGGTCGACGGTGCGCGGAAGTCACCGATCACCCCGCGCTCGATCAGCGCCCGCATGATTTGATAGCCGTGGTCGTGAAGGAACGACACCTGGCTGCCGCGCCTGGTCGCGTCGCGGGTGGTCTCCAGCGTGAGACCGTAGGCGCCGCACTTGGCTTCGACGAGCTGGATGAACAGTTCTGTCTGCGCGACGCTCTTCTTTCGCAATGCCGCCATGTCGACGTCGCTCCAGATGGCAAGCGCGCCTTTGAGCGCCCGCATCGACAGGACCGGTTGCGTACCGCACAGAAAACGGCGGATGCCGGTGCCGGCAACATAACCCCGTTCGAAGGCAAAGGGCCGCGCATGGCCCCACCAGCCGCTGAGCGGCTGGCTGATATCGCCGTGGTGGCGCTGCGCGGCATAGATGAAGGCCGGCGCGCCCGGACCGCCGTTGAGGTACTTGTACGTGCAGCCGACAGCGAAATCGGCATTTGCCTGATCGAGCTCGACGGGCAGGGCGCCGGCGGTGTGGCAGAGATCCCAGACGATCAGCGCTCCGGCCGTATGAGCCCTGCGCGTCAGCGCCGCCATGTCGCGCAGTTCACCCGATTTGTAATTGACGTGGTTGACCAGCACCACCGCGACGTTTTCGTCGATCAGATCTTCGATGGTCGGCGCGTCGACGCCCGCGAGGCGCAGCAGGACGCCATCCCGGGTCGAGGCCACGCCTTCGGCGATGTACAGGTCGGTGGGAAAACTGTCACCTTCGGCGACGATGGCTGACCGGCCGGGCCGCATCTCCATCGCTGCGTGCAGCACCTTGTAGATGTTGGTCGATGTCGTGTCGCAGACAACGGTCTGGCCGGCCGCGGCTCCTATCAGGCGTCCGAGTTGGTCGCCGAGTTCGATCGGCATCTCGAACCATCCGGCCGTGTTCCAGGCTCGGATAAGATCTCGGGCCCATTCCTGCGTCGCCGCCTGCTGCAGCTCGCCGAAAACGGCATGAGATGCTGCCCCCAGTGAATTGCCGTCGAGATAGATCACCCCCTCCGGCAGAATGAAACGGTCGCGCATGGCCCGCAGCGGATCCGTGGCATCCATCGCTTCGACTGCGGCGAGATCAGGAATTCCACTCATGGTCAGTCCCCGGTTGTTCGCGAAGGGGTTTCCGCCACAGAGCGTCCCTTCGGTGAGCCTGTTCTCATTTCGATGATGTCAGAGCCGGGTGCGGACCGTCCACAGCTCCGGAAACAGCACGACCTCGAGCATTTTCTTCAGATACGAAGCGCCCGACGTGCCGCCGGTGCCGCGCTTCAGACCGATGATGCGCTCCACCGTGGTGACGTGGTTGAAGCGCCAGCGGCGGAAATAATCCTCGAAGTCGACCAGCTTCTCGGCCAGTTCGTAGAACATCCAGTAGCGCTGCGGATCGCGGTAGATAGTCTGCCAGGCGACCAGGACCTCTTCATTCTCGGTTCGCGTCTCACGCCAGTCCGTGCGCCTGGCATCGGCACCGATGTCGAATCCGTTGCGCGCCAAAAGCAGCAGCGCTTCGTCATAGAGCGACGGCTCGGCCAGAATGGCTTCCAGCTTTCCGCTGAGGTCAGGCCGATGCTTGTGAGGGCCGAGCATGGCCAGGTTGCGGTTGCCGGCCATGAACTCGATGGCGCGATACTGCCAGGACTGGAAACCCGAGGACTGGCCGAGCGCGTCGCGAAACTCGGTGTATTCGCTGGGCGTCATCGTCCGCAGCACATCCCAGGCATTGTTCAGCTGCTCGAAGATGCGCGCGACTCGCGACAGCATCTTGAAGCTCGGCTCAAGCCGGTCGGCGCGGATCGAGCGGATCGCGGCGCCAATCTCGTGCAAAGCGAGCTTCATCCACAGTTCCGAGGTCTGGTGCTGGATGATGAACAGCATCTCGTCATGCGCCGACGAGAGCGGTGTCTGCGCCTCCAGCACTTTCTCCAGGTGCAGATAGTCGCTGTACGACATGCGCTCGTTGAACGACATCTGTGCGCCTTCGGACGCCGGATCGTAGGGCTCGCTCAATTGACTTTCTCCGTGCGCAGCCGGAAGCGCTGGATCTTGCCGGTCTGGGTCTTGGGCAAAGCAGCAATGAATTTCACCGATCGCGGGTATTTGTAGGGCGCGATCGTCGCCTTGACATGGTCCTGCAGGCGCTTGGTCGTCAATGCGTCAGGCGCCACGCCCTGCACCAGCACGACATGCGCCTCGACGATCTGGCCGCGCTCGGCGTCCTCGGCGCCGATCACCGCGCATTCGGCGACGTCGGGATGTGACAGAAGTGCGGCCTCGACCTCGGGGCCGGCAATGTTGTAGCCGGCGCTGACGATCATATCGTCGGAGCGCGCGGCGAAATGGAAGAAGCCGTCCTCGTCCTGCGTGAAGGTGTCGCCGGTGATGTTCCAGCCGTCGCGCACGTAGTCCTTCTGCCTGATATCGGCCATGTAGCGGCAGCCGGTCGGGCCGCGCACCGCCAGCCTGCCGGTCGCGCCGCGCGGTACTTCGCGCATCTCGTCGTCGACGATGCGCGCCTCGTAGCCGCCGACCGGCTTGCCGGTCGACGCGGGCTTCATGTCGCCAAAGCGGTTGGAGATGAAGATGTGCAGCATTTCGGTGGCGCCGATGCCGTCGAGGATCGGCTTGCCGGTCTTTTGCGTCCACTCTTCGAAAACCGGAGCGGGCAAGGTTTCGCCGGCTGAAACGGCAACCCGCAGCGAAGACAAATCGGCACCTTCATCCATGGCCTTCAGCATGGCGCGGTAGGCAGTCGGCGCGGTGAAGGAGATCGTGGCTTTGTAGGTCTCGATGATGTGGATCATGTTGGGTGGCGTCGCCTGCTCCAGCAGCGTCGCCGCCGCACCGAAGCGCAGGGGAAAGATAGCGAGCCCGCCAAGGCCGAAAGTGAAAGCCAGCGGCGGCGAGCCGACGAAGATGTCGTCCGGCGTCACCTCCAGGATTTCGCGGGCATAGGCGTCGGCGATGATCAGGAGGTCGCGGTGGAAATGCATCGTCGCCTTCGGCACGCCTGTCGTGCCCGAGGTGAAGCCGAGCAGCGCGACATCGTCGCGGCCGGTGTTGACGGCGGTGAATGTCACCGGCTTGTCGAGAGCGGCACGATCGAGCTCGGCATCATGGTTGGCGGTGCCGTCGAAGCCTATGACCTGTTTGAGGAAGGTGCTGTCCTTGGCGCAGGCGGTCATCTCGTCCATCAGCCTGGTGTCGCAGAGCGCGACGGTGATTTCCGCCTTGTCGACGATCTTGGCCAGTTCGCCGGCGCGCAGCATAGGCATGGTGTTGACGACCACGGCGCCGACCTTGGTGGCAGCCAGCCAGCAGGCGACCATGGCGGGGTTGTTGGCCGAGCGGATCAGCACCCGGTTGCCGGGCTCGACGCCATAATTCTCGACCAGCGCGTGGGCGAGCCTGTTCGTCCAGTCGGACAGTTCCTTGTAGGTGCGGCGGCGGCCATTGCCGATCAGGGCTGTGCGGTCGCCGAGGCCCTTCTCGACCAGCCGGTCGGTCAGTTCGACACCGGCGTTGAGGCGTTCGGGATAGTCGAAGCCGTCGAGCAGTATATCGGGCCATTGCTCCGGCGGCGGCAGGTGATCGCGCGTGAACGTGTCGATATGCGCTGAAGGCCCAAGCATGTCGCCGCTCTCCCGTCTGCTGCCTGGCCAGTGCGCAATGCGCCTTGGCTGGATGTGGTGGATCCTAAGGTCCTGCTCTGAGGAGGCTTCGTGCTGCCCATCACGCCTGCTCGGAGATGCGCGCCGAAAGGGTGAACATCTGCAGGTGAGGGCAGCACAGCAGACCTCCCATTGTCGGCTGTTCGTGCGGGCAGGATCGCACCAGTCGAAATTTGTTTCAAGCCTAAAATGTTTTTGCCCTGGAGCATTGACGCATGGCGTGGCGCTGGCCATTGCTAGCGCAACAGCGATGCCGTTTTGGGGGAGGGCGCAGATGTTCGAACGTCACATCGTCGATTGGGATGATGCCTATGCCAACGGCGCGAACATTGCCGGCAGCGACCGTTGGCCAGCCGCCTGGTCCGAGCCAGCGGCAGCATTCCGCGATGCGCTCTCGGCAGAGAGCCGGGCACGGCTCGACATCGCCTACGGCGACAGGCCGCGCAATCGGCTCGATCTTTTCCTTCCCAAGGCCGCGCCCAAAGGACTGGTGGTGATTATCCATGGTGGTTACTGGCTGGAGACCGACAAGAGCTTGTGGTCGCATCTCGCCAATGGCGCGGTCGGCAGCGGCTTCGCCGTTGCGATGCCCTCCTACACGCTGTGCCCGGACATACGCATCGCAGGCATCGTCCGGGAGGTCGGGGCGGCGATTGGCAAGGCAGCGGCAATGGTTGACGGACCGCTGATGCTGACCGGACATTCGGCCGGCGGCCATCTCGCCACCCGGATGGTGACGACAACCACGCCTCTGGCGCCGGATGTGGCGCGGCGCATACGCCATGTCGTTTCGATTTCAGGTCTACACGATTTGCGTCCGCTCATGCGCACCGGCATGAACAAGGACCTGGCAATCGACGAAGAGGAGGCGCTGGCTGAAAGCCCAGCCCTGCTGCGCCCGATGGATGGCGCCCGCATCACCTGCTGGGCCGGCGGCGGTGAGCGCGCCGAGTTCCTGCGCCAGAATGCGTTGCTTGCCAACATCTGGACCGGCCTTGGCGCCACCACCAGCACCGTGGTCGAGCCCGACCGGCATCACTACGACATTGTCGACGGCCTTGCCGATCCGGCGCATCCGCTGACACAGAGCTTGATCTCGAGCTAGAGCCGAGATCACTTTCTCGTCTGTTATGAACGGCTTGCCTGGAATTCCTCAGCGCAGCATCAAAACGCTGCAAGCCTCGCCCGCGGCTGCTGCAGGGGCAAACGGCGCCCGCACGATCAGCCCGTTGGCGTCGGCCAGCATTCTCAGCATCGAGGAATCCTGAATGCCGAACGGCGTCGCCACCAGCGCGCCGTCATCTTCCCTGACCACGGCTCGGACATAGTCCTGGCGCAAATCATTGGCCGGCATTGCGGTACCCAGTCGCGCTGGGCGAATGTCCTGGCGATGGTTGCGGCCACCGAGCCGCGCCAGCAGCGGCTTCAGGAACAGTTGCGAGCAGACCAGGCTTGCCACCGGGTTGCCGGGCAGGCCGAGGCACCTGATATCGCCGAGGCGGCCGAACATCAGCGGCTTGCCGGGGCGCATGGCAATCTTCCAGAAGCCGAGCGTCATGCCTTCGCCGGTCAGCACGTCGTGGATCAGGTCGTGATCGCCGACCGAGGCGCCACCAAGCGTCACGATGACATCCGCACCGGCCGCCACCGCTTTTTGCACCAGTTCGGCGATGGCCTCCTTGCGATCGGCGGCAATGCCGAGATCGAGCGCGCGGGCGCCGACCGAGTGTGCGGTGGCAGCGACGCCATAGGCATTGGACGAGATGATCTGGTCCGGGCCGAGATTACTGCCCGGCGGCAGCAATTCGTCGCCGGTGGCGATGATGGCGACCAGCGGTCGTCTTACCACCTTGACCTGGGGATGGTTGGCCGATGCTGCCAGCGACAGTGCCGCCGGGTCGAGCAAACGGCCTCTTTCGAGCAGCATGTCGCCTGTTGAAAAATCGAGCCCGATGCGACGGATATTGCGCCATTGCGCCGTCGGCTCGGTCACTTCGATTTCGCCGCCGCCGAGGTCGCGGACATTCTCCTGGATGA
>NZ_RZRW01000282.1:0-7561 GCF_003998745.1 Mesorhizobium sp. M7A.F.Ca.US.014.04.1.1
CTCGGCCATGGTGCCGGGCCTGTGGCTGAACGAGGGCGGCCAGTCGGCAGCTGGTGCTGCGATTGATCATCTGGTGCGCATGCATCCTGCAGCCGGCGAAGCGACCGCCAAAGCGCAAGCCGAGGGGCTCAGTCTCAGCGCCTGGCTGTCGCTGCAGGCGCAAAGCCGCAATGGAGCCGCGGCCACGCCGGCCCTGGTCGGCGGCATCCATGTCGTGCCGGAGTTCCTCGGCAACCGCGCGCCCTTCGCCGACCCGGACGCGCGCGCGCTGATCGCCGGGCTCGATCTCGACACCAGCCTCGACAGCCTGGTCGGGCTCTATGTCGCCGGGGTCTGCGGGCTGGGCTACGGCGCGCGCCAGATCGTGCAGGCCGAACATCAGAAAGGCATTGCCGTCGACACCATCGTGGTCAGTGGCGGCGCCGGCCAAAGCCCGCTGGTGCGCCAACTGCTGGCCGACACCACAGGCATGGTGGTGGTGGCCTCGACCTCGCCGGAACCGGTGCTGCTCGGCTCGGCGATGCTGGGCGCGGTCGCCGCCGGTGCCTACAAGGATGTGGCGGCGGCGATGGCCGGCATGTCGGAACTCGGCGAGGTCTATCATCCCGACGCTACGCTGGCCGGCTGGCATGCCAAACGCTTCGCGGCGTTCGAATTGCTGCAGCAGGCGGGCAAGGCCATCCGAGGCTGAAGCGCGCGGCTTCTGTCCGGCTTTGTCAGGAGCGTAGCGAACACCGCTTGGCGGTTTAGCCGGAAGCTGGCAGCTTTGTTCTGTCGTGGACCCTCCAGCAGCACGCGACGAGGGCAGGGCGACAGGACCAGGAGGCCCTAATGGTGGACGAAGCTAAACCGCCGCTACCATTCGCATCGGATGAGGTGCCGTGGACGGAATGGTCCGATGTGCCACGCTTCGGCCTGCGCTACCGGCATTTGTCGCTGGCTGCCCTTGGCGAAAAACACCGTGTCGGCGTGGCAATCGAGGAGCTTCCGGCTGGCAAGCAGTCCTCGCCGGCGCATTACCATATTTTCGAGGAAGAGCATGTCTTCATCCTCGAAGGGGCGCTTACCGCGTATGTCGGCGACGCGGCCTATGCCATGAAGTCCGGCGACTACATCTGCTTTCCCGCCGGTGCCGCGGCGGGGCATTGCCTGATCAATACCAGCGACGCACTGTGCCGCTATGTCATCGTCGGCGAGCGCAACCCGAATGAAGTGGTCGTCTACACCGCCTCCAACAAGGTGCTGGTACGCGCCCTGGGCCGCCGCGCGATCTTCGATCTCGCAGCCATCCGAACTTACTGGGACGGCGAGAACACCGGCCTTACCGCCGGCGATCCGCTGCCGTCGGATGTGACGGCCGGTGTCACCAAACCCCCGGCCGCGCCGATCCCGCCGATCGCCAGCGATGCTGTCGAATGGAAGGTCGAAGGCGAAGGCCCGCGGTTCGGCGGCCGGTCCAGGCACCTGACTTATGCCGCGCTGGGACGCTCCGACTATCATGTCGGCATGCTGATCGAAGCGCCGGCGCCCGGCATGCGCCTGGCGCCCCGGCACTATCACATGCTGGAAGAGGAGCATGCGCTGATCCTGGAAGGGGAGGTGACGCTGCTGCTTGGCGAGGAGCGCCACGAAATGAAAGCCGGCGACTATGTCTGCTTTCCGGCCGGCCTGGCGGTCGGGCATTCCTTCCTCAACAGCGGCACGGGGCCGTGCCGCTACCTGATGATCGGCGAGAAAAATCCCAACGAGGTCTGCGTCTATCCAGATTCCAACAAGATGGCGGTCGACGCCTTGCGCCGGCGCGACGGCATTTTCGACATGGGAGCGGTGAGGCGGTACTGGGACGGCGAAGAGATGGAGTAGCCCCCGGCTTCACAGCTCCTTCTCCGCCAACTCCCTGAATTCGTCGGGAACCGAGCGCGCCGCCTCCAGCGCCACCGTGCCGTAGCCGACCGCCTGTTTGCCAAAGCGCTCGCGGATCTTGTCGATGGCGCGGTCGGCGTCGAAGCGTGCTAGGCCCTTCTTCGTGCCGGGCCGGCGCCTCTCGTCGGCGAGGCCAAGCGGCAGGTCGAGCTGTAACTCGAAGCTTTCCTCAAGATGCGAGACCGAGATCGCCAGCAGCGAGATCGTTTTCTCCTGTGGATTGTCGGCAAGCAGGCCGCGCACCAGATCGCCGGCGATCTCGGCCAGCATCGCGGTCGCCGAGATCGGCTGGTCAAGCGTGATCGAACGGGTGACGGCGCGGAGATCGGCAAAGCGCACGCGTACCGTCACCGTGCGGCCGGGCCTTGCCTTGGCGCGCAGCCGGCTGGCGACGCGGTCGGCCAGATGCAGCAGTGTCGGCACGATGACCCGTGCCATAGCCGGCTTCTGGCCAAGCGCCGATTGGGCGCCGGCCGAATGCGCGCGGCGCTTCGTCTCCAGCTTTCGCGGGTCGCGGTTCCAGGACAGGGCGGCGAGCTTTTCGCCGGCGGCGGGACCGAGCAGGCGCGTCAGCGCGCCGCCATGCGTCCTGGCCAGTTGACCGATGGTCTCGACGCCGATCTCGGCCAGCCGCGCCCTGGTCGCCGGGCCGACGCCCCACATCAGTCCGACCGGCAGATCATGCAGGAAGGCGAGTTCGGTGCCGGGTTCGACGACCACCAGCCCGTCGGGTTTGGCGACCTGCGAGGCGATCTTGGCCAGATGCTTGGTGCGCGCCACGCCGATCGAGATCGGCAGGCCGAGTTCGGCCCGTACGCGGCGGCGGATGGTTGTCGCGATCTCCTGCGGCGAGCCGAACAGATGCGTGCAGCCGGCGACGTCGGCAAACGCCTCGTCGATGGAAATGCGCTCGACCACAGGCGTAAAATCGTCGAGCACCTTGATCGCCGCATCGCCCAGCCGCTGGTAATGGCTGAAATTGCCGCCGACGAAGATCAAATGCGGGCAGAGTTCGCGCGCCTTGCGCCCCGGCATGCCGCCACGCACGCCGAAGGCGCGCGCCTCATAGGAAGCGGCGAGCACGACGCCGCCGCCCACCGCGATCGGCTTGCCGCGCAGCGGCGGATCGAGCAACTGCTCGACAGAGGCGTAGAAAGCGTCGAGATCGGCATGCAGGATGGTGGCTGTCGTTTCCATCGACCGCACATCCGCAGTTGCTGATAGAATAGAACAAATAAAGAACAAAGATGGATGGTTGTCAAGCGAAGAGCGATTGGGTGCGGCAACAGCCATGCCGGTTCGGCTTGAACGCAACCGCCTAGACACTATGCTCCGTTCGCAGCGCCGCTTTCATCTTTTCCAGCGCTGCTTCGCCGCCTGCCGCCAACTGGTTGGCAATCCTGGCCAATCTCTCGTCGGCCTTGCGGTGCCTGCTGCCCCAGGCGCCGAGCGTCGCCAGCACCGGCAATAGGTCGATGCCTGCTTCGGTCAGCCGGTAGACCGTTCTCAAGCCATGCGTCGGGTCGTCGCTTCTGGTGAGGATGCCTTCGTCCTGAAGCGTTTGCAGTCGCTCGGCCAGCGTGCGCGAGGAGATGCCTTCGTCGGATTGCAGGAATTCGCGAAAGTGCTTTTTCCCGGCGAAGACCATGTCGCGGATGATGAGCAGCGTCCAGCGGTCGCCGATGAGTTCGAGCGACAGGTTGATCGGGCAGTCGGATTTTTCGCGCGTCGCCATCTATGGTTCCATTTCTAAATCACTTTACTATTGACATCGTTTTGGCCTTGCGTCAACAGTTCCAAATGTAAACTGTTTTGCGATAGCCGTGAGGAGAATGACGGTGAAAAAGCTGGTCCTGCAGATGCAGATGTCGGTCGACGGCTTTGTCGGCGCCACCGAGGACCATTCCTGGCAGCTCTGGGAGTGGGGTGACGAGAGCGCCTGGGACGATGAGCTGAAGCAGGACTTCAACGCTGTCTTCACAGGCGTCGATACCATCCTGCTCAGCCGCAAGATGGCGCAGGAGGGCTATCTCACCCATTGGGGCAATGCCGCCAAGAAGTTTCCGCACGATCCGTTCTACGCCTTTGCGCAACGCATCGTCGACGCCCGCAAGGTGGTGCTCAGTGATAAGCTCAAGCAATCGGCCGGGGAGCCGGCCTGGGAGCGCACGAGCGTGGCCAGCGGCGACCTGCCGCGCGAAGTCAATGCGCTGAAAGCGGGCGAGGGCGGCGACATGGCCGTGTTCGGCGGCGCCGGTTTCGCGTCGGCGCTGATTGCGGCCGGGCTGGTCGACGAGTTTCAGCTTTTCATCAACCCGGCGGTGCTGGGTGCGGGCCGCCGGATTTTTGATCAGGGCGGTTTTAGAAACCTGCGGCTGCTCGGCTCGAAGACCTATGACTGTGGCATGGTGGTCAGTCGCTATGCACCGGCGGGGTGAGGGGGACCTCCATCTTCTCCCTGCTCACTTCGCATCGTGAAAAATAATCCCGACCGTGTGGCGCATGCCTGAGCGCAGCCGGCTGACGCCATGACGCAGGTTGACGCGGTAATTGCCTTTGGTGCCCTGCACCGGCCGGTTGTGGACGGCAAAGACAACGGCGTCGCCCTGGCGCAGCGGCACCACCTCGACCCGGCTCTGCATGCGCGGCCGCTGCTCGGTCAGCGCGAACTCACCGCCGGTGAAATCCTGGCCCGGCTCGGAGAGCAGGATCGCCACCTGCAGCGGAAAGGCGAGGTCGCCATAGAGATCCTGGTGCAGGCAGTTGAAGTCGCCAGGCACATATTGCAGCAGCAGCGGCGTCGGCCGCGTCTGGCCGGCGGCATGACACTGATCGAGAAACGCGGCATGCGTCGCGGGATAACGCATAGCCTGCCCCATCCGCTCGTTCCACCGATTGGCGACCTCGGCCAGCCTGGGATAGAGCGCGCTGCGCAGGCCGCCGAGCAGGTCCGGCAAGGGATAGCGGAAATAGCGGTACTCACCCTTGCCGAAGCCGTGCCTGGCCATATGGATGTGGCTGCGGAAATGCTCTTCTTTGGGATAGAGGCCGGCGATCTCCCGGCATTCTTCGGGCGAGAGCAATTTCTCGATCACCGCGCAGCCGAAACCGTCGAGTTCGGCGGCAAGGGCGGGCCAGTCGTAACCCGCGACACGCGTCCGAGCAGCTTCAACCGCCGATGCGGCAACCCTGGCATGGGCATTCATATCGTAGCCTCCTTGTCGATCAGAGCGCGCTTGCGCTCGACGCCCCAGCGGTAGCCCGACAGCGTGCCGTCGGCGCGGACAACACGGTGGCAGGGAATGCCCAGCGCAATCGCGTTGGCCGCACAGGCCGTCGCCACGGCACGGGCGCCGTCCGGCTGGCCGAGGCGCTGGGCCAGCGCGGCGTAGGTGATGGTGGCGCCGCACGGGATGCCTCGGAGCGCCTCCCACACGCGCTGCTGGAATGGCGTGCCGCGGCGCAGGTCGAGCGGCAGGTCGAGGCCGACGCCAGGCATTTCGATGAAGCGCGCGATTGCCGCGAGATCGTCGCGCAAGGTGGCCCCGTCTTCGACCAGTAGCTTGCCCGGGAAGCGATGGCCAAGATCCCGCTCCAGTGTGTCGGCGTCCGAGCCGATCAGGATGGCGCAGACGCCGATAGCGCTGCGTGCCGCCAGGATTTTACCGATCGGGGATTCGCCGATGGCGTAGGTTATGATATCGAGGGCGGCGAGCTTGGTGACCGTCGCCGGAATATTGGTTTGTACGAGGTTCATTGCCTTCACTCCTTTGTCTGTGCCTGAACCCTAGCCACGTGCTGATTGGCGCTCACTCCGATGCTTGCTTTCAAATTCGAATCTCCAAGGCAGGTGCTCTACGGCGCCGTAGAGCGCTGATTTGGATCATTGGCACTTCGCCTGAGGACGTCATGCGACACGGGTGACGGAAATTTCGCCCAGCACGAACACTTCGCCTGATGACAGGCGCAACTCAACCTCGCCGGTTGCGGTGCGGCTCCATTCGGCTTTGCCATCATCGACCATCTGGCCGATGGCGGTCATCACCCATGATTTCGCGTCAGGGGCGCGGCGGCTGCCGGCAGCTTGGGTCTGGATGTTCGCATCGGTGGTGGGAGACCTTGCCATCGCGCGCATTGCCGGTCCTCGTCAGGCCCGTACCGACCGGTTGGCATTGTCGGACGCTGCCTCGCGGTCGAGCAGCGCGCGCTTGCGCTCCGCGCCCCAGGCGTAGCCGGAAAGTGCGCCGTCCTTGCGGATGACGCGGTGGCAGGGAATGGCGACGGCAAGATTGTTGGCGGCGCAGGCGGCGGCGATGGCGCGGGCCGCCTTAGGTGCGCCTATGCGATGCGCGATCTCGGCATAGGAAACCGTTTGGCCGGCGGGGATGGCGCGCAAGGCCTGCCAGACGCGCTGCTGGAACGCCGTGCCGCGGACGTCGAGCGGCAGGTCGAGGCCGAGCGCCGGAGCCTCGACGAAACCGACGACGCGGGCGACCAGCGCCTCGTAGTCGCGGTCGCCACCGATCAGCCGTGCCCTGGGGAAACGGTCCTGCAGGTCGCGCACCAGCGCGTCGGGATCGTCGCCGAGCAGGATCGAGGCGACGCCCTTTTGGCTGGACGCGACCAGGATGGTGCCGAGCGAGGTCTCGCCAACGGCGAAGCGGATCTCTTCATGGGAGCCGCCGGCGCGATAGCGCGTCGGCGTCATGCCGAGCATACCAATGGATTTCTCATAGAAACGCCCGCTCGAATTGAAACCGGCATCGTAGATCGCAGCCGTCACGCTGGTGCCGTCTTCCAGGCCCTGGCGGACCCTGGCGGCGCGGTGTGCGGCGGCATAGTCCTTCGGCGTCAATCCGGTGACCGCCTTGAAGATGCGGTGGAAATAACCGGCGCTGCGGCCGGCGGCATCAGCCAATTCAGCGAGCGAGGGTTCTTCCTCGCTCTGCTCGATCCTGCGGCAGGCAGCGGCGACCATCGCCGCGTTGCCGGCCTCGAGCGACGGGCCATGTGGATCGCAGCGCCGGCACGGGCGAAAACCGGTCGCCCTGGCCTGGTCCAGCGTGTCGTGCAACTGCACATTTTTCGGATTGGCGCGCCGAGACGGACAGGAAGGCCGGCAATAGACGCCCGTCGTCGCCACCGAATACCAGAATGCGCCGTCAGCGGATTTGTCGCGCGCGACGATGCGCGCCCAGCGCGGATCGTCGGTGATTTGCAGCGGCGCGGACTTCAGATTCTTGGCCAGGGTGATGAACATGACCGCATTGAAGCCACCACAAGCCGGCCCCGCCACCCGTTTCCTGGCAAGTGCCTGGAGAACCTCACTTGCCTTTCCCAATTTGGGAAAATCCTCTTGTTCCCAATTTGGGAATTTGCTATATCAGGTCATGCAGATAATTGCCAAGAAGGCGCTGAAGGATTTTTGGGCAAAACACAATCAGGCCGAAGCTCCTTTGACGGCTTGGTATGTGGCTGTCGGGAATGCTGATTGGAAGACCCCGGCTGACGTCAAGTATGCGTTTGGAGCGACAGTTGATTTCGTAGGTGACAATCGCATCATTTTCGACATTAGCGGCAACAAGTATCGTTTGATTGTCCACGTCGCCTACAAGTTTCACCGCGTTCTGATCAAATT